>JAEEGW010000170.1 GCA_016280525.1 Clostridiales bacterium | reverse complement strand
GATCATCTGTCGCTTATAAAAAGCTCCGCGTCGGATCGAAGACTGTTTTTGGATATAGCGTTATCGCAGATAAACCCGAAATATATAGTACAGCTAAAAAAGTACAATCTTTTACTCGCGGAGCGGAACGCGCTTTTGAAAGACAGGCGCGCGGAAGAAAAAGAGACGGAAATTCTGTTTGAGACGCTTGCCGAGCAGATGGCGCCGGTCGCCGCGTCCATAACGGCTCTGCGCAAAGAATACTGCGAAAGACTTAAAAAATACGTCGCCTCATATTTTGAGCAGATGACGGCGGGCGTGGAAAACGCGGATACGGAATACGAGTGCTGCGTAACGGACAGCGACGAGGCGTTAAGCGACGAAAAACTGATAGAAGAGCTGTATTTAAAGAAATTTACGGAGAATATAGCTCGTGAGATCAACTTCAAAGGCTCGCTGTACGGCCCGCAGAAGGACGATATAGATATTAAACTAAACGGCTATTCTTCAAGAAAATACTGCTCGCAGGGACAGCAGAGAAGTCTGGCGATAGCCTTGAAATTAGCGGAAGGCGATATTTCCGCCGATATTTCGGGCGAATACCCCGTATATCTGCTTGACGACATATCGGGCGAGCTTGACAGCAAAAGAAATACGTTTTTCATGTCGCAGCTGAAGCAAAGACAGATAATAATAACCTCCTGCAATATGAAAAACAACAAAAAGTTTGACAACGTTATAACCATGAAGAACGGAGGCGTACTGATATGATGTATCTTCACGCCGGAGCCGACACGGTAATAATGACGAAGAAGATCGTCGCCGTGTTCGATCTGGACTACGCCTCACAAAACAAAGACACGCTTGATTTTCTGCGGTGTGCGGAAAAGGAGGGGCGGCTCATAAACGTTACGAGCGAGCTGCCTAAAGCGTTTATATTAACGGAAGACGGAAACGTATATCTGACGCAGCTTTCATCACAGACGCTGCTCGGAAGAATTTTATAAAGAAACGGAATAAGAAAATGACGGAACCTAATTTAAACGAGTACAACGAAGAACAAATACAGGTGCTTAAAGGACTGGAGGCGGTACGCGTCCGCCCCGGTATGTATATAGGCACCACGTCGACGAACGGTCTTCATCACCTTGTAAACGAAATAGTGGACAACTCCATTGACGAGGCGATGGCGGGCTTCTGCGACACCGTTGAAGTGAATATCTATAAGGACGGTTCGCTTTCCGTGCGCGACAACGGGCGCGGCATACCGGCCGGTATAAACGCGGATACGGGCAGACCCACGCTGGAGGTCGTTTTCACGGTGCTTCACGCGGGCGGCAAATTCGGCGGCGGCGGATATAAGATATCCGGCGGTCTGCACGGCGTCGGCGCATCGGTCGTTAACGCTCTGTCCGAATGGATGGAGGTGGAAAACCGCCACGGCGGCAAGCTCTCGACCGAGCGTTTCGAGCGCGGCGAGGTCGCGCGCGACTTCAAAGAAATAGGCGACTGCGGAGAAGAGCACGGTCTGTACGTCCGCTTCAAGCCGGACGCGACTATATTTGAAGACGTTGTATTCGATTATGAAAAGATACTTAAACGTATGCGCGAGCAGGCGTTTTTGAACGCGGGCATAAAAATAATAGTGACAGACCTGCGCCACGAGGAGCCTTTGTCCGAGACGCTGCACTACGAGGGCGGTCTTAAATCGTACGTAGAGTATATAAACGAAAGAAAACACTGCGATATGCTCCATGACGATATAATTTACATCAAAGGTCAGAAGGGCGATATGACAGCCGAGATCGCAATGCAGTACAACACCGCATACGACGAAATGATAATAAGCTTTGCAAACAACATGGCGACGATAGACGGAGGTATGCACGAAACGGGCTTCAAAACGGCGTTAACAAAAGTGACGACGCAGTACGCGAAGAAAATAAAGGTGTTAAAAGACAACGACAAGGACGTGTTTGACGGTTCTGACGTCCGCTCCGGTCTTACCGCCGTTATTTCCGTAAAGCTGCCCGACGCACAGTTTGAGTCCCAGACGAAAGCAAAGCTCGGCAACTCCGAGGTAAGAACTTTCGTAAACAACATAGTATCTACAAAGTTAGAAGAATTCTTTGAGGAAAATCCGGACACGGCGCGGCTTATAATTGATAAGATTTACGAGGAAAAATGCGCGTCCGAGAGGGCGAGACAGGCAAGAGACGAGAGCAGAAACAGAAAAGGCGCGCTTGAAAACTTCTCGCTGCCCGGAAAATTAGCGGACTGCCACGAGCGTTCCGTGGAGCTCACGGAGTTGTTCCTTGTAGAGGGTGACTCCGCAGGAGGCTCCGCGAAAGGCGGCAGAGACAGCAGATTCCAGGCGATACTCCCGCTGCGCGGCAAGATCTTAAACGTTGAGAAGTCAAGGCTTGACAAAGTTTACGCAAACCAGTCCGTTCTGCCCATTATACAGGCGCTCGGCTGCGGAATAGGCCCGGATTTTGATATAAACAAGTTAAGATACGGCAAGATAATCATAATGGCGGATGCCGACGTGGACGGCTCGCATATAAGGATACTGCTTTTAACGTTCTTCTACCGCTTCATGCGCGGGCTAATTGAAGAAGGGCGCGTATATTCCGCAATGCCTCCGCTTTACAAGATTGTAAAAGGTAAAAATATATATTACGCCTATAACGACGATGACAGAGACAGGATAATTGCGGAAATAGGCGGTGCCGGACGCGTTGACAGATATAAAGGTTTAGGCGAAATGTCAAACAGCCAGCTCTGGGAAACGACGATGGACCCGGCGAACAGAACGATAGTGAGGATGACGATAGAGGACGCCATGCAGTGCGACGAGATATTCTCCGCGCTTATGGGCGACAAAGTCGATCCGAGACGCGAGTTCATAGAGCAGAACGCGAAGTTTGTTGAGAATATAGACGTATAATTAAGAATTCAGAATTAAGAATTAAGAATGGGGGAGTGCCCACCCTCAATTCCCCCATACCCCCCTTACCCCTCCCGTCATTCTACGAATGAGGGGGCGCGAATGACGGCGGCGGGAACAAGTCCCCGCCCTACTGAAATTTTTAAACTTAAAAGGCGGAATAACCGTGAAGAAGAATTACGACAATACGGAAAGCATTGAATTTCCGAACCAGAAAATAGTTGAAACCATAATTGAAAAGGAAGTGAGAAAATCCTTCCTTGAATACGCCATGTCCGTTATCGTGGACAGGGCTTTGCCGGACGTGCGCGACGGTCTGAAACCCGTTCACCGCCGTATCCTGTATTCTATGTATGAGAAAAATTATACGTACGACAGGCCCACGGTAAAGTCCGCGAAGGTGGTCGGCGACGTGCTCGGTTCATACCATCCGCACGGCGACAGCTCCGTATACGACGCGATGGTGCGTCTCGCCCAGCCGTTTTCGCTGCGCTATCCGCTCGTTTTCGGCCAGGGCAACTTCGGCAACGTTGACGGCGACGGCGCTGCCGCGTACCGTTATACCGAGGCGAGGCTCGAAAAGCTCTCAAACGAGATGCTTGCCGATATTGACAAAAACGTTATAGATTTTACGCCTAACTTCGACAACACGTTAAAGGAGCCGACGGTCTTGCCGTCGCGTTTTCCGAACGTTCTGGTCAACGGCTCCGTCGGTATAGCCGTCGGTATGGCGACGAACATACCGCCGCACAACATGACCGAGGTCATAGACGGCACGGTCTATCTCATAGACAACCCGGACGCGTCGGTCGACGAGCTTATGCAGTTCATAAAAGGCCCGGATTTCCCGACGTACGCGACGATACACGGTACGTCCGGCATCAAGCGCGCTTATATGACCGGCAGAGGCAAGATAAGCGTGCGCGCAAAATGCGAGATAATAGAGAACAAGCACAGGATAGAAGTCTACGAGATACCGTACCAGGTAAACAAGGCGATGCTTGTTGAAAATATTGCCGAACACGTCAAAGCAAAGCGCATAGAGGGCATTACCGCCCTGCGCGACGAGTCCGACGACAGAAAAGGCATGAGGATAGTCATTGAATACCGCCGCGACGTCAATCCGCAGGTGCTTTTGAATCAGCTTTACAGATACACGCAGCTGCAGGACACGTGCGCGATAAATATGCTCATGCTCGTAAACGGCGAGCCGAAGGTGCTCGGCTTAAAAGATATTCTGTCGTATTATATCGATTATCAGGAAGAGATAATCAGAAGAAGAACGGAATTCGAGCTTGACCGTGCAAAGAAGAGAGCGCATATATTAGAGGGCTTGAAGATAGCTATACTGAATATCGACGCGGTCATAAAGATAATCCGCGCGTCAAAATCCATACCGGACGCAAAAGAACAGCTGATGGCGGCTTTCGGGCTTGACGACGTACAGGCGCAGGCGATAGTCGAAATGCAGCTCGGCCGTCTGTCCAACCTTGAAACGATAAAGATAGAAGAAGAGCTTGACAAGCTTATCGCGCGCATAGAAGAGCTTGAAGGCATACTTGCGGACGAGAGCAAAGTTCTTGAAATAATAAAGACGGAGCTTATAGAGATAAGAGACAAATTCGGCGACGCGAGAAGAACGGCGATAGAAGAGGACGAGGACGAGATACTTGACGAAGACCTGATAGAACGCAGCACCTGCGTCATAACCATGACGCACGCCGGCTACTTCAAGAGAAGACCTTTGTCCGAATACAACGCCCAGAGACGCGGCGGCAAGGGCAACCGCGGCACCGCGACGAAGGACGAAGACTTTGTTGAGCGCGTAGTCGTATCCGGCACGCACGACCACATAATGTTTTTCACGAACACCGGTAAGGTTTTCGTTAAAAAGGCGTATAATATAACCGAAGCCGGCGCGAACGCCAAGGGCACGAACGTCGTGAACATGCTTGAGGTGGATAAAGACGAAAAGATAACGGCGTTTTTCCCGATCACGGATTTCGCGCAGGGCGGATATCTGTTCATGGTCACGAAGAACGGAACCGTGAAGAAAACTCCGTTGTCCGAGTTTGAATATCAGAGGAAGATAGGCAAACGCGCGCTCACGCTTGACGAGGGCAACGAGCTGCTGTCCGTACATCTGACGACCGGCGACGATCATATTATAGTCGCGAGCAGAAGCGGTCTGTGCGTCTGCTTTGACGAAAAGCACGTCCGCTCCATGGGAAGAACGGCGGCGGGCGTCCGCGGCATGAGACTTGCCGAGGGCGACGAGATATGCGGCTCCGCCGTTGTGGAAGAGGGCAAGATGCTTGCCACCATGACCGAAAACGGCCTCGGCAAACGCACCCCGTTTGATGAGTATTCCGTACACGGCAGAGGCGGCAAGGGCATGAAGTGCCACAACATAACCGAAAAGACCGGACTTTTGGCGGGTATTTCCGCCGTTGCCGAGGACGACGACGTGATGATGATATCAAGCGGCGGCACGGTGATACGCTTCCGCGCTGACGAGATAAGAGTCACGGGCAGATCGGCGTCCGGCGTAAGAGTCATGACGCCCAAACCCGGCGAGAGAATAGTCAACTTCACGTGCATCAAGCGTGACGAAGACGGGGAAGAAACACAGACGGAAGAAGAAAATAACGACTGATGAAAAACGTAAGAAAATATATCATAATTTCAGCGGCGCTCGCGGTCGTGATAACCGTTTTTGCCGTGCTTATGATAATGTACGACAAGGGTGTATTTGATATTTCGTTTATCAAAAGAGCGGATCCGGTAACGAGCACCGCGGAGACGGAGACAGAGCCGGAGGAAGAAACGACCGGCGAGTCCGTGACGGACACGGAGGGAACGGACACGTCAGAGGAGACGGATAGCGAAGAGACCGCCGCCCCGAGCGTGTTCGACGAGCTGCACGAGACTATCCCGGCGACGAACGGAAAAGTATATATCGCGACGGAAAAAACGTACGATAAAGATACTATGTCGCTTTACCGGCTCGATACGCTCACTCTCCCGCGCTTAAACGTCACCGGCGACAATATGACGAGGACGAGATATCTTGTGACCAGGTCCGACGTGCTCCGCAACTTTACGGTAAAGCAGGTGTCGGAAATGCGGCGCGCCGTTGACGTGTATATGGGAATGCTCGTCGTATCGGACGGTACAAGCCTGTCGTTTTATAACGGCTCCGGAATAATAATGTATAAATACACGGGCGAAGAAGAGCTTGTTTTCGCGTACGAGCGCGATAAAGAAGACAGACCTTTGTTTATATTAGGCGAGGAATACTATTATATAGACGCAAACTCCAAAACGCTCGTAAAGTCGGATTTTGACAAAAGCGAGAGCAGAGGACTGTATTACAATTATACGTCGGATTTTGCAAAGGACGCGAAAAAGGCAAAATTCTGGAATTACAAAACCGTTGAACAAAAAGACGAAGGCGCGATCGGCTCGCTGTATTTCGACCACGGCTACGTTATGGTGCGGAATATTAAGTATGAAAGAGACGACGAGGACGACGGCAAAGTAGTTGAGGATATGGAAATCATCGTTGACGAAGACGGCAGGGAATTCCCGCTGCCCGAAGGATACGCCGCCAAAGCGTATTCAGACGAGCGCATCCTCGTTGAATACAAAAACAAATACGGCTTCTACGCCGTAAAAGGTGCGTGGATAGCGGATTCGATCTACACGTACGCGACCCCGTATTACGAAGGGCTCGCCGTCGTCGGCACTATGCTGCAGCGCGGCGTCATAGACCTGGACGGCAATTTTGTGATACCGCTGTCGTATACGCACATATCCGTCTGCTCCGGCGGAATAATAGTCTGCTGGTCGGCACAGACGGGATACGAGGTTTATATCAAAACGGAGAATTAGACTGTAGGGGAGGGGTCTCCCCTCCCGAATTAAGAATTAAGAATTAAGAATTAAGAATTCGGCAGGGGTCGGCGCCCCGACGACCAGCTTGTAGGGGCGAGCATTGCTCGTCCGCTGTAGGGGAGGGGCACCCCTCCCGAATTAAGAATTCAGAATTAAGAATTAAGAATGATAAACAGGATTTCAGAGCAAGAATTACAAAAACAAAAAGAATATGCGGCAAGGGTGCGCGCGGCGGTGCAAACCGCCGCTTTTGAGCGCGGCGGCCCGTATAAATTCTGTGTCGTGACGTACGGCTGTCAGCAGAACGAGGCGGACAGCGAAAGGCTCGCCGGGATGCTTTTTGATATGGGATACGAAAAAGCGGACTCGGAAGAAGACGCGGACATTATTCTCGTCAACACCTGCGCCGTGCGCGAGCACGCGGAAAAGCGCGCGCTTTCCGTCACCGGTCAGTACAAGCACTTGAAAGAAAAAAATCCGCGCCTTATGATAGGTGTCTGCGGCTGTATGGTATCGCAGGAGCACCGGCTGGACGATATAAAATTCAGATATCCGTACGTGGATTTCGCGTTCGGCACGTCGTATCTGTGGCAGCTTCCGTCCATAATATACGACCGGATGAAAAAGAAAAAGCGTCTTTTTTTGCTTGACACGGAGGACGACGGCAACATTGCCGAAGATCTGCCCGTCCTGCGGCAGTGTTCCTACCGCGCGTGGCTTTCCGTCATGTACGGCTGCAACAATTTCTGCACGTACTGCGTAGTGCCGCACGTAAGAGGCCGCGAGCGCAGCAGATATAAAGAGGATATCATAAAAGAAGCAAAAGAGCTCGTAGCCGACGGCGTAAAGGACATAACTCTGCTCGGGCAAAACGTCAACTCCTACGGCCGCGGGCTTTATGACGATTACGGTTTTCCGGAGCTTCTGCGGGATATAAACGAAATAGACGGCGATTTTACGATACGTTTTATGACGAGCCACCCGAAGGACGCGACGAAGAAACTGATAGATACGATGGCGTGCTGCGAAAAGATAGCGCCGCAGCTGCATCTGCCGCTGCAGGCGGGGTCCGACAGAGTGCTGCAGCGTATGAACAGGCATTACACGCTTGATTCTTATAAAGAACTCGTTTCGTACGCAAGAGAAAAGATACCCGGCATAACGCTGACGTCGGATATAATGGTCGGCTTCCCCGGCGAGACGGAGGAAGACTTTGAGCAGACGCTGAAAGCGCTGACCGACATAAAATACGATATGGTCTATTCGTTTATCTATTCGCGCCGCAAAAACACGCCGGCGGCGGAGTACGAGGACCAGATACCCGAGGACGTCAAGGGCGAGCGGTTCAGACGCATGCTTGAAGTACAGAGCGATATAGGTCTGAAGATAAACGAAGGCTACATAGGAAAGACCGTGCGCGTGCTCTGCGACGGGGAGAGCAAAAACGACCCGGATACGCTGTCCGGAAGGACGGACGGAGGTAAAAACATTTGCTTTACCGGCAAGTGTCCGGCGGGCGAATACACACAGGTAAAAGTTACGGCGGCAAGACCGTTCGTACTTATGGGAGAGGAAATATGACGATACTTGAAAAAGCCGCCGAGCTCGGCGCGATGATAAGAGAAACGGAAGAAAAGAAACGCCTTGACAAAGCCACCGAAGCGTACGAAGCGGACGAGGATATGAAGGCGATGATAGAAAAGTACAGCGAGTACAGCAGGAAGACCCGCGACGAATTCAAGGACGGCAAAATGACGGAAGCCGTATACGCGCTCTGCCAGCAGCAGATAGCCGATATGTATAATATGATCATGCAAAGACCGGCTATGGTCGAATACGCCGTGGCGAAAAAGGAATTTGACGATCTTATGCAGGGCGTATACGGCGAGATAACGTATCAGATAACAGGCTCGAGACCCTGCAGCCACGATTGCAGCAGCTGCAGCGCGAAATGCGGAAATAATTAAGAATTCAGAATTAAGAATTCAGAAACAAGGAGTCGGCTTTGCCGACACCGAAACTATTCACTGTTCACTCTTACCTCTTACTTTTTCAGTGAACAGTGAAGAGTGAATAGTGAATAAGTTAAAATGGAGGACCATTTTATGACCCCGATGATGCAGCAATATATGGAGATAAAAAACCAGTACAGGGATCATATCCTTATGTACCGTCTCGGCGATTTTTACGAGATGTTTTTTGACGACGCGAAGACCGCGTCAAAGATCCTTGAGCTGACGCTCACCGGGCGTGACTGCGGAGAAGAAGAGCGCGCGCCGATGTGCGGCGTTCCGTTCCACAGCGTTGAGCCGTATATCGCAAAGCTCGTCGCAAACGGCTGCAAGGTCGCTATCTGCGAGCAGCTTGAAGATCCGGCGACGGCAAAGGGCATTGTAAAGCGCGGCATCATCCGCATAGTTACGCCGGGCACGGTCACCTCCTCCGAGATGCTTACCGAAGACAAAAACAACTACGTCTGCGCCGTGTATTCGGGCGGCGACGGCTCCGCCGTCTGCTTTGCCGACGTTTCTACCGGCTACATAGGCGCCTGCACGATAGAGGGAGACGATATACAGCGCAGAGTCATAAATGAGCTTGCGACGTTTATGCCGAAAGAGATAATAACGAGCTTTCCGTTATCAGAAAAACCTGAGCTGTCCGACTACATCAAAAACCGCATAGGCTGTATGGTGGACGAAAACGAGCCGGAGCGTTTCTGGGAGCTCTCCGCCGCCGCGTCGTGCAAAAACCAGTTCCCGGACGAGGACGTCGCGTCGCTTCCCACCGCGCTCGTCTGCGCAGTCGGCGCGGCGATAGACTACATAAAAGAGACGCAAAAGACCGATATTTCCTTTATGGACACGCTCTCGCTGTACGAGGGCGACGGCAATCTTGAAATAGACGCGTCCACGAGAAGAAATCTGGAACTGTGCGAGTCCATGCGCACGGGCGAGAAAAAAGGCTCGCTCCTCTGGGCGCTCGACTATACGAAGACCGCGGGGGGTGCCCGAACTTTACGCAAATGGGTGGAGCTTCCGCTTTACTCCGTTGCCGAAATTCAGCGCAGACAGGACGCCGTCTCCGATCTTTACGGCGATTTTATGGTGCGCGAGGAGCTGTCCGAGGCGCTGCGCGGCGTGCTTGACCTGGAGCGTTTATCGTCCAAGCTCGTTTACGAGACGGCGAACGCCCGCGATATGCGCGCGATAGCTCAGTCCGCTTCCAAGCTGCCTTATATAAAAGAACTCATCTCCGGCTGCGGAAGCGAGCTTATAAAACAGTTGAACGATAACGCGGACGATCTGCACGATCTCTGCGAGCTTATTGACAACGCGATAGTCGAAGAGCCGCCGTTTTCCATACGCGAGGGCGGATTTATAAAAGACGGATATTCGGCCGATATAGACTATTTGCGCAGCATAATGAAGGACGGCAAGCGGTGGATCTCGGAGCTGGAGGCGGCGGAGCGCGAAAAAACGGGTATCAAGACCCTGCGCGTATCGTACAACCGCGTTTTCGGCTATTACATAGAGGTCACGAAATCGCTTATAAACCTCGTGCCGGACAGATACATAAGAAAACAGACGCTTGCGAATTGCGAGAGATACATAACCCAGGAGCTGAAAGAGCTCGAATCATCCATGCTCGGCGCGTCGGACAAGGTCGTCAAGCTCGAATACGATCTTTTCTGCGAAATAAGAAAGCACTTGTGCGACAATATAGCGCGTATAAGATCCGCCGCGGACAGCCTTTCACGGCTTGACGCGCTGCTTTCGCTCGCCGTCGCCGCGGAAAAATACGGCTACGTTAAGCCGGAGGTCAATTACGGCGACGTTATAAATATCAAAAACGGCAGGCATCCCGTCGTTGAGCGTTTCACGGAAGAGACGTTTGTGCCGAACGACACGTATATTGATACGGACAGAAACAGGATGCTTTTGATAACCGGCCCGAACATGGCGGGTAAATCCACTTATATGCGCCAGGTCGCGCTGATCGCCATAATGGCGCAGATCGGCTCGTTCGTCCCCGCGTCCGAGGCGGTGATAGGCGTCTGCGACAAGGTCTTCGCGCGCGTCGGCGCGTCGGACGACCTCGCTTCCGGCACGTCCACGTTCATGCTTGAAATGAACGAGGTCTCATACATTTTAAAGCGCGCGAGCAAAAAGAGCCTTATAATTTACGATGAGATAGGCAGAGGAACCTCAACTTTCGACGGTATGTCTATTGCCCGCGCCGTTGTTGAATACACCGCGGCGAAAATAAGCTGCAAAACTCTGTTTGCAACGCATTATCACGAGCTTACGGAAATGGAAGGCACGGTTGAAGGCGTAGTAAACTACAACATAGCCGCAAAAAAACGCGGTGATACTATCAGTTTTTTACGCAAAATAGTGCGCGGTGCGGCAAACGACAGCTACGGTATTGAGGTCGCGGTCTTAGCCGGCGTTCCGAACAAAGTTATAAAACGCGCGCGCGAGGTTTTGGCCGATATAGAGGCGAAAATGCCGGAGCGGCAGAGAACAAGAGAAGCGAAAACGCTTGAAGATTTGAACATTACAATGGAAACGGTGGTATCGGACGAGATACGCGAGGCGGTGGAGGCGATAGATTTGAACACCACGACGCCGCTTGAAGCGTACGATCTGCTAAGAAAGCTGAAAGGGCTTTTGTAAGATGTCTATAATTAACGT
>JAEEGW010000169.1 GCA_016280525.1 Clostridiales bacterium | reverse complement strand
TCGGGTTTTCGCCGGGCGTTACTGTGATAGCATATTCACCGACGTTTTCGCCTTCAACTCTTGTAAGCGTATAGTTGAGTGTATCTTCGCCAACAAGACCGGTTGCCGTTGCTGTAAGCGCAGGATCGGATGCACCGTAAATCTTGCCCTTGTCAACAGCTGTTACTTTTGCAGCTGCTTTATTTACCGTCAGTGTTCCGGGGATATATGTAATATCATAATTATCAGTATAATATTCGCCTTCACGAGTTATTGAAACACTGAAACTGTTATTACTTTGTCCAACGTTAGTCTGCGTCCCTAGCCAAATTACATTATTATCAATAATCCTATCATTATTGACCAAATTTCCGCTTATTATTGAATAATTATGATTCGTAAGCGGAGTTCCGTTATACTCTCTGGTAGCATCAGCGGACTCTATAGTTATCGGTCTTTTTCCGACATTTATATTTCCGATGCCTGATGTTATCACATAGTTGTTATTAGTGCTTGTTATATTGACAGTAACATTATAAATACCGGGGTTTGCTTCCTTCGAGCAACCATTATAATCAAAAACTACTGTATAATCACCAAGTACACTTTCATCTTCATTAGCAGCAAATCCATCGAAATCTATATCAGATTTTGAATATATTCTAGGATTATCGCCATATACTGTATTTTTATTTTTAGGAGTTGCTGTAAGAGGCGCTTGTTCTATATTTATTCCCGATATTTTAACAGGTTGTGTATCAGTATGGTTATCATCTCCTACAACTTTATACCATATATAATAATCTTGATGTGCATCTGTCTTTGCCGGTATGGAAGTTGAATAATTCTCACCAGTTAAGCTATACTGAATTGTTCCACCGATTGCCTCACCTGCAATAACAAGATTTTGTTCTTCGCCGTTATAAACTAAATCCGTTTTAGTCGGCGGAACAGTTACAGTTGCTTGAACTCTATTCACCGTAAACGTTGCGATTGTTGTTCCGGCATAGTTACCAATACCGTTTATAGTTACATGGTAATCGCCGGCATTTTGTACTTGACCTTCAACTGATATGGTGTAATTAGTATCTTTAGTTAGGACAGTATTACCGTCTTTAACTGTAACTGTAGGAGTTATCACAGATCCTGTGTAGTCTGCAGAACCATCAGTTACGGTTATGTCGCTGTTTGTAAGCAGTTTTCTCCATGCTGCAGTTAAAGTTATGTCAGTCGTGACCGGCGTTGAAAAGTCATATGCTACACCGTTTAATTGCCATTCTTTGAATTCATAACCTACTTTAGAGGGATCAGTTTCCGGTATTGCTACAGTATTGCCATTTGTTACTGTAACGGTTGTCTGTTCTCCGTCAACATCAAATGTGACAGTCAGATTTGAATTCTGTTCCCACTTAGCATAAAGAGTTGTATTTCCTGTTACTTTGTCGGAACTGAAATTCCATTCATCTTCATCATTGCATTCGGGATATTTATACCATCCGCCAAAGACCCATCCTTCCGCTGTCGGCTGATCCGGCGCGGTGATTGTTGATCCGCTTTCTATACCGGTAATCGGATCAATCTGATCTCCGTGACCTTGCATATCGAAGGTTACGGAAAATGCATCGGTAATGTAGTAGTAACTGCTTGATGCAGCAGAAAGCACCTTATTAGACAATGTGTGATAAGTTGTCGTTCTTGTATTAGAACTTAATTTCTTTCCTGTTCCATAAGTATACTTTGCGGCATTGTCCGGGTCGTTTATAGCTGTTGCTCTTGTTCCGTCACCGCCGCGGAAATCGCCGCCGGTAACGAGAATAGGATAAGTCGTGCTGGAATTGTATAAGCCGGAACCGCTGCCGGACGCAATGGTGAAAACGCCGCCGCTTACTTTATTGATTCTTGCGTTTGTTCCTTTATTGACAACTGCGGAATATCCCGTTGTTGTGCAACGAAATTCTGCCCCTTCACCTATTTCATCAATGGTTACAAGGTAATTTGCTGTTCCGTCACCGTTATATATGGCGTTTCTCTTACCTAAAACATAGGTATTCTTTATCGTGCCGATATACGCCGCCGCATATTCATAAGTATAATTATCCGTCAGCGTTCCGGTAGCGTTAGTCAGTACAGCGTTTGTGTTGGTCCTCTTGCTGTAACCGCCCAAGCGGTTGAAAATACAGTAGTTATCGCCGCTTGTATAGATGATCGTCATCGTGCCGTCGCCGGAATCGATCGTGTTGATCCTGCCCTGGTTATCAATAGCGTAATACGTACCGCTGATATAGTTCCCCGCGCCGATGGTGTCGATCGTTGCGGGATCGCTGGTCCATTCCTCATTGATGGTCTGCGTCGTATCATACGCAAGTGCGCAGGCGCTTGCCGAGGGCGTGCAGCCGGTCAGCACGTCGAGCCTGTTGGACGTGTATGACGTGAGAGCGACCAAATCATCAGAGCGTCCGTTTGTAATGGCATTTGTCGTCTTTGCGGTAATGGTGCTGCCGGTGATCGTTCCGACGTAGCCGTAGTTACGCAGAGCATGCGTCGTACCGGTAGTAGTGATCGTCGCGCCGATGATGTTATTGATCGTCGCCGGATGTCTGGTATACTCGTAAGCTACCTCGGTAGAAGCTTTAGTAGCAGCCAGGCGCGAAGAGCTTGAATAGTAGGTAATTGTTTTTCTCGTATCAAACGGACCGTTATATTCGTTGGCGACCGTTATGGTCTTGGCGCTGAGAGTACCGGTCAGGTTGTTGATCGTACCAAGGTTGCGCAGAGTATAATCCTGCGGGTTCGTGGCCGTGCAGCTCAGAGTGTCTATCACAGCGCCGTCTGAAACGTAGGTATACTCACGTAAATACTTCGTCGCGCCGTAATTGTTGGACTCAACGTAATAGTCCTCAGTCTGCTTCAGTGCCGCCTGACGTTCGGCGCCATTATATATCAGCGGGTAATATGTACTGCCGCTTGTTACCAAACCCGTAGGCGTCGATACCGTACCGCCGAGCGTGCCGATATAACCGTAGTTGACTATCGCCTGGTAGCCTTTTCCCGTAGCCGTGACCGTACCGGTTATTGAACCAATGTAGCAACCATCAGTTGTATTTCTTGTGTATTCAAAATATCTACGGTATTCGTTTGCGGTTGTGCTGGAATCGTTATTTGTAAAGTAACGGTGTTCAATCGCACGTGCATTTGCTGTCGTGCCTTCAATACCGGTAGTTGTTCCCGCCGCGCCTGCGTTTACGATTACGTTGTAGTTAGCTTTGACTGTACCGGTTATAGAACCGATCTTGGAATAGTTCAGATACGCGTACTGTGAGGTCGCCGTTACAGTCGCCGCGGAGCTGCCGATGTAAGAAACGTCAGCATACGTATAATCGTAATCCGTCGCAAGACCGCCGGACTTAAGAGCACCGGATTCGAGGTATGTTGTCGA
Organism: Clostridiales bacterium; assembly: GCA_016280525.1. Taxonomy (GTDB): domain Bacteria; phylum Bacillota; class Clostridia; order Oscillospirales; family CAG-272; genus UBA1248. Next base: position 9,756 of record JAEEGW010000169.1, on the reverse strand, counting down.
ATACGTTACATCTGTCTTTGAATAACGTGCACCTAAATTCGTTACAGCGTAGTTATATGCGGAAATCGTAACACCGCTGCCGATACTGCCGATTTTACCGCCGCCGGTATTATATAAGGCATAATAACCGTACACGCTTTTTGCGTTATTCGGATGTTTCTCCGAACGTATGGAAACGCTGCCGCTTATTTCGTTGATTACGCCCTGATTCTGTAAAGCATAATAGCCGTAACTATTGCTCGTAGACGTGTTGTATGCGATAATCTCGACAGTGTCTGTAATCGTTCCGATCGTCGGCATAAACTCATCTGTCGTCTTGTACTCGCTAATACGACGCTGAAGCATCGAAGTTCCGTTGTTGTCAACGTTTGTATCAGTTCGTTTCCAGACTGCCGAATCATACCACCAAAGGTTACTGTTAACAATAGTAGTCGGAGACACGCTGTTGCCGTTTAAAGCTGCCGTACCTGTAGGCCACGGAACCTGAGCTGAAGCCGGTTGTGCTATAAATACGGAATGACCGTTGATCAAATTGATCGTACCGCCGTTGTATATAGCATACTGACCGACTGTAACGGTAGTATCATGTATCGTTCCGATCGTGCCTCTGTACGCAAGTGCGTATCCGGCAGTTATTGCGGCTGAAGTACGCTGGTTGCGGTTGTTGATACCGGAGTTACCGGTTATCGTACAATTATCAATCGTTGTGATCGTACCGCCGTAGTTCCAGATAACGTATACATTTTTCGTCGTCGGCGTTGTAATCGCTATCTCAGTATTCTCGATCGTTGTAATCTTACCACCGTTATAGTTATACAGCGCTACGGTATTCTTGCCTGTGATCGTGCTACCTGTTATAGTAGTGATCTTACCGCCGTTATTATATAACCCATATCCGCCGGATGCGTGGGTTACGGATACCGTGGAATGATCAATTAATTCAATGGTACCTGCGCTCGTATTATAAATACCGTAACCACGCGACGCGGTTATAGTTGAATTTGCAATATTGGCAGTACCGTAGTTCAGAAGAGCTGCCGCATAGTTATTGACAGAAGCTTGCTTATATTGCAAAGTACCGCCATTCATATAGAACTTTGCATTAGATTTATTGTAAACAACTGCAGAATAAGAAGCTAAAGTGCTGCTGTTGCTTATTGCATCACTTGTAATCTTACCACCGCCAACACTGTCATTTATTGTCAGAGTTCCATTATTTATAATAGTTGCAACTCCGGCATACGCTGCAGCAGCTGCGGTCGCGCCTGTCTTATATTCTAATGCGCCGCCGTTGAGTTCAATCGTAAGATTACCGTTATTTGTTATACGACCTAAACCGGTGAATCCATTAAGATTAAGAGTTAACTTAGACGATGCGCTTGTTGTAGTAAGCAGAGCAGATCCGCTTTCTTCAACAAACGTTCCGCAGTTTGCATACAAAGTTACCGTTGTCGGGGTCGAGTCCGCGACCATTCGCATAGCTCCTTGCAGCGTATCGTAGTATTCACCCGTAAAATCGTTATAAGCTACATAACCGGTATAGAAACCGTATATGTATACGGGATCACCGTTCGTTCCGCCGACAGGTACAACACCCAGATAACCGTTACCGCCGTTACGTGTGCCGGACATATTCCAGAAAATGCCTGTCAATGCGGGATTCGTACCGTCAACACCCATTGAGGCGTTTGTCGGAGCAGCATAAGTCGTACCAACTTCCAATGCAGATACCGCCTGCGCAAGTACATAATGTGTTTTACCGCCTATGGTAACAGTATCCGATATTGTATTACCTGTAAAAGAGTTATATGCGGCATACTGCGTCTCATCTAAAACAAACGTCGGTATATAGGTCGGTACAACACCTGAGATCGTGATCACAGAATCTGCAGTAACGCCGGTAACAGTGATAACACCGTCGTTGATCGTCGGTGTCGCGCTGCCCGATGTCACCATTGCGCTGAGGTTTGTCAGCCAGCTTGCATCATAAGTCGCGGGGTCGCTGTCGTAGTTATAGAAACCCTTAGCAACGGTGTTTCCGTTTAATTGGAATTCTACCTTATAGCGATACCACTGCAGATAATCAGGGTCGTATTTGAACGTCCATCCGCTTTGAGCAGAAGCTGTATCAACGTACGTGCCGTCACCATTCTGAAGCTGTGCCGGGTATACTGCTACGCTTTCAACTGTGGTACCAGATTTTTTGATTTTGACTGATGAATTTGAAACTGCATTATTGTTATAAACAATTTTTCCCGTATGTTTACTGGAAGTGATAACAGCTTTATTTGTCGTCGACATTAGTCCGCCGGTCACCTGAATGGTACCGTTTACGTCAACCTTAGCATCAGGCTGCGTACCCACGTTTTGTATATCGTCGCTGCCATCAAATACGTACAGTTTTTTGCCTGAGCCAATCGTCAGTGTAGCGCCTTCATCAATATTCAACTCAGAACCTTTTGAAAGAATGACGTTTTCACCCAAACTTGTATTTCCGCTTGCAACTGTAATTGTGAAATTATATGGGATAAGGTCGCCGGCAAGGCTGCTCGTATTGATGCTGACACCGCTCATTGACAGCGTTAATGCACTGATAGAAGATGTACCAGCCAGCTCAACATACTGTCTGTCATTGATATATGCCATTGTGACAGACTCTGAAGATTTAAACAGTGAGCTTGAGGATGAACTTGTAGAATCGATCATTCTGACCCAGCACGTATTCCAACCTGCCAAGGTTCCCCATATAGTATATAAAACATCAAGCGTAGCGCCTGAATGTACTGTCATACGTGCAGCAACGTTTTGAACGGAAAACTTAGAAAACGGAAACGCACCTGCGCCTGTTACATCAGATATACTGGAAGCGCTTCCCGGATAGTCAAGAACAGTCATTATTTCATAAACTGCCGCACCTGAAAGCACATCGATAGATCCGTCGCCTTTTATGAAACCAAAACAATAGAGTTTTGATCCTGATTTGAACGTCATCTGAGAGTTGGCGTCCATGTAAATAAGACCGTAAGGACCTCTCTGTCCTGCGTTACCGCTTTTGTATACTTTTGATTCAACGCTTACAGAACCCGCTATCGTAAGAGTATTACCGCTTGTTATCGTAAGTCTTCTGTACTCAGTTGAACTTGAAGTATCTACACAATAACTTGAACTGGTAATGTTTGAGTTTGTAAGAACTGTATTATCAGTACTGAACGGAACAACGAGAGTTACACCCGATTTGACGTACCAGCGTTTCTGAACGTCGTTAGTCAAAGCAGTCCATGCTGTCTTCGGGTGTTCGCCGTTATACATTTTATAATCGCCGATTATGTAAATATTACCGCTTGTACCGTTGTTTGAAGCCGTCAAAGCGTCTTCAAGTGTGTAATACTCATTTGTGCCGGAAGTGGTGCCTATTCGAGCCGTTTTGGGTAAACCGATGTTACTACCGGTTATCGTATACGTCATCGTCTTGGTGACGCCATCTCCCGAAGCGGTAAACGTTACGGTAACGGTATCAAAAGAAGCAACGAGAGAAAATGAATTATTTGAAGCAGTAAGAGTACCGGACGTATCAATACCTGTCGTACTGCCTGTAACGGCATAAGTCAACGTTGCGCCGCTTACAGCGTTTGAAAAGTCCGCGGTAAAAGTAAACGGCGTATCAGTACCGTTTTGGAAAGATGCTGAGCCGGTGGGTGAGAAATACCCATTTAAAACAGTCGTATCGTTGACTGTGACTGTGGGAAGATTGACCATTTTTTCCCACTTAGACGTCAATGATACCGTACCTTCAAAATCATATCTGTAAAGACCGTCTCTTACAACAGATACAGAACCGCCTTCAACACCGGTAAATGAGTACTCGCTACTTTTGGGTGTCGCGGAAATAAACAGCGGAATATGGACGCCATTGTATGACGTGCCAACGTTCACACCAAAAATATTCTGAACAGAAACGGTGCCTTTTGTATCATCATTTGTAATAGAAAACGTGCCGTCTGCTTTTGTGATCGGACCGAGTTTAACACTTGAGGGGAAAGAAATAGAAATAACCGTATCAAATTTTACCTGTGTAGCTCCCCATACATTCCAATAATATGTTTTAGAATTAAGTGTAGTATTTGTAAGAGTGCTACCTGTAAATGTTCCCGTGCCACTATCAGCTGTACTTGAACTACCAGAAGAAGCACTAAAACTTGTTTTATAGCAATACCAGCCCATATTGCTGACATTGATATTATTTGAATAATACCAATTTGTGCTTCCAACACGGGTAAACGTCAATGCCGTAGCAGGTGTTCCGCTATAGCTGTTTGCAGCAGTATACGAGTTTATTAAAGAATATTTCACATTGCTCGGAGCTTCATCGGGAGAATATACGTAAACAACGTAGTTTCCCGTTGATCCCGGAACAACGCTGTAAACACCTGTACCCGTAGTTGTGGCAACAGGTATTGTAACGTTGCTGTCAATCGGGGCTGATGCAGTGCTCATAGCAATTCCGCTGCGGAACTGTGCAGCAGAATGAGCAGTCATATTAACCTGCTGAGCAGGAGCAGTTTGTTTGGCGTATACAACTTTACCTACATAATTATACAGCGTTGCTGATGCTTTAGTTGAATCAGTACCGCCTTTTGAATAATATGAGATCGTCGTTGAACCGCCGTCAAGTACGCTGTAATTCGTACCGCTAAACGCCGCGTTATCAAAAGCATACACGTCGCCCCAAGATAAAGTGTCGGCTGTATAGCTGTAGCTCGTATTGGTTGAAGCTTTCGGGCTTACCTGCGCAAGCACAGCAGTACCTAACAGATAGAACGCTGTTACTAATACTATGGCAACGCCTATCCATATTTTCTTGTTTTTCTCTACTTTGAATAAACTCATTTTCTTTACCCTCACAAAAGATGAAATATATATCCTATGCCGCAGAAGACGGCTGTATAAATTACAATGTGGCTAACATATATGATACCGCTGTACCGTCCGAGAAACTGTAACGGTTTTGTCAGTTTATCCGGTATCTTGTACGGCAAGCGTGTTTTTTTCTCTGAATAATACTTTCGTCCGATAACAACGCCGAGCAGGAACCACCCGAGCATCGGAAATATCGGCCAGAAATCGCTTGACTGATCTCCTATCTGCGGTACGCCTAAAATGTAGAATATCGGGAACCGCATCGCTGCAACTCCGTGGTAACGTATGTAATAGCCTATGGCAAATGATACAGATGCGATTATAAACAAGAATTCATTGCTTCGCTTTTTCAGTAAAAACTCGTAAATCAAGTGGCAGAACGCGTAGCACATCAGTACGCCGAATCGAATAAACCTTGTCGGATCACCCGTCCATAGCGATAATCCGTAAGTGAATGCGGCAACAAGCAATGCGGCTATAAAAAGCTTTATTATATTTTTCCTGCCGTTTCTTGTGAAAATGCATGCGATGCCCGATATAATGAAAAATGTATCGACTGCCGGGTTTGTCAAATATTCTCGGATCCATGTCACCCACTTTGCGGATTGCAGCACTCCCTCTGCGTTTGTATAGTACCACACGCCCAACGGATCTGTTAACGCCGCCCATTTGCTGGAATCAATCATATAATATCCATTGATACAGAATGCATTAATCGTTATATTTAAGTGGTTGACAAGCACCGACAATATCAGAAACCCTCGCAGCGCATCAATTTCCCACACACGCGGCTGCATTGGTTCAATACTGTGACTATGCTTCAAATTTTGCCAAGTTCCTTTCGGTCAATTTTCCCCATAGAATTCTGAGGAAATCTATCTACAAATAAAATTTCTTTCGGAATTGAATAGCGCGGAAGTTTTCGGGCGCATTCGTTTTGAACCATTTGTATACTAACATTTGCAGAAGCAATAACAACTGCACGAATATTCTGCGTATGTTTTTCCTCATCATCAACGCCAACTACGCAGACGTCTTTTACGCCGGGTACTGAACGAATAACTTCCTCAACTTCATCGGGGTAGATATTGTATCCGTTATGAATGATGATGTTTTTGATACGGTCGCGGAACACGATAAATCCATCTGAATCTATTTCTACTTCGTCTCCGGTATGCGTCCACAGTTTGTCATCCGTTTCAAAAAGCGTCGCTTTGGTTGCTTCCGGATCATTTAAATAGCCCATCATCAGCGTCGGACTTGAAATTATAAGTTCGCCGACTCCTCTGTCAGAATATGTACCGTCGCTTTTCATAACAGCAATCGTTGTGTTATTAACCGGGTATCCCGCTGTCCCTGTTTTATAGTGTGACCAGGTGCTGACGCAATTCATTGTTGTTGCCTCCGTCAGGCCGTATCCCGGAAACATGCAGCGGTCATTGCCAAGACGCTCGTTCATTTTTGCTACTAAATCCTGATTTACGTTATCTCCGCCCGTATAGCAATAACGAAGTTGTTTGATTTCCGGGCCGTAAAACGTCTGCTCGTTTAACAGCGAATGAAACATTGCGGGAACACCGACGATTAAAGTCACTTTATATTTCTTAATCAAATCAGCAGCTTCCGAAGGATTCCAACGCGACATAATCACAAGTGTTGAACCGAAATGAATGTTGCGGTGAACATCAGCAGCCAGGCCAAATCCGTGAAAAAGAGGAAGAACGCCAAGGCTAACCTGTTCAGCAATGTCATTATTTTCAAAGAATTCGGCGGTATTATCAACACAATTGTTAACAGCGCTGTGACTAAGCATTATTGTTTTCGGCTTACCGGTAGAACCACTGGAATTGAGGTAAAATGCGCACTTTGCAGCCAAATTTACCTGATCTATTTTATCGGGTGCTTCAACCACGCACGGTTTTTCATATAACTTAATAGCTTCCAATCCGACAACAGAATTATTATTGATTTCGAGATGCGTGATCAAGTAAGAACTTCCTGTAAACCTCAAGTTATTTCGTAATGCGGACTCAGGCAGTAATGAATGAACCATATTGCAAATTCCGCCGAGCTTGGCAACTGCATATATGGCAAAGATAGCTTGCGGACAATTGGGTAAGTGGATAGTGACGACGGTGCCTTCACGGACGCCGAGTTCGTAGAGATGATCTGCTACATTATCGATTTTCTCAAACAGTTCACGGTATGTTATGCCTTTACCGTAAAACCAAATCGCGATTTTATCAGGATTGAGTTTAAGACCTTGTTTAGCATATTCATAAATGCTTGTTTCAGTCGTCATTATTTACCCCGCCAGACAGAATAAGTAAGAAAGGATGTCCCATACAGTATGTACAGTCATATTCAGCGCAAGATTTTTCCACTTGTGATACATAAAGCAAAACGCAATACCCATTGAAAAGATCAGTAACGTTCTAAGTGAAATCAACCCGCTGAAGTTACCGACGATCAGTCCCGGGTAATGCATAAGAGTAAACATCACTCCGTTTATGACCGCGGCCGGCCAGAATCCGATCTGTTCAACAAGAAGATGGAAATATCCTCCGCGAAACGCAAGTTCTTCTATCACGCCCGCCGACAAAGATAAAACGATAAACATCGGATCAAAAATCACATATTTATTTACAAATCCGTTTAAAATCCGTATCGTGTAAAGAAACGCGGCGGTTGCACAAATAAATATGATGCAGATGAGAACCGGAAATCTTCCGCGGAACATATTTTTGAATTTATGCTCTTCTTTGATAAAAAGCATTACCGGCAATATCCAGATCAACGCCTTTATCAGCACGGAGTCTATTAGAGTCGATATAATACCGTCAGATATTAACGATAAACCGAAGCAATTCCATAATGCATAAATAACAAAGCAGGCGGCAAATAACAATAATATCAGCCAAACTTGTTTGCGTTTGCCTTGCGTTATTTCTTTCATCACAGAATCTCCAACTTCATCGGTACTTTTGCTTACTACATAATAACAAAATAAAACAATTAATAATAATTACGCACGCGCGTTAAAAAACGCATTTCAGCGATCCGGAAATTTTCATTTCCGGATCGCTTTTTATGCAGTTTTAGTCGTTAGTTCTCTCTTTTAGTTTGCGGTCGAGAACCTTGATGCGGCACTTGATGCCTTTCTGATAATCCTTGCCGTTCGCCGCGATAAGCATACCTTTATACTTGCCCTTATCAACTTCGACAACGTTTCCGTTACCCTTGATAAAGCGCAGTTTATTGCCGGCTTTTACGACGCCGCTCGTGCCGAGAGCGTATTTATTGTCGCCGTCTGTCAGGACAACTGCAACCTTTACGGTATGCTCCTTATCCTTGAAGTCAAGCGAGATGTCGCCGTTGACAAGACTGTACTTGACCCAGCGTCTCTTCCACAGGATGATGAACAGCCACCATCCGAGTCCGACAAGCAAGATCGCACCTAAGATGATCGCTAAGATCAACAGGACGTTTGTCTTGTCTCCTTGCTCATCTTCACCGGTATCCGTTGTGGTCCCGGTAAATTCTTCCCATTCGGCAATAAAAACTTTTGAGTTATCGACTATATACTCATCGTCCGGCTGGTAAAGCTTATCGCCGTCCCGCCAGCCTTTTAAAGTATACCCCTTGCGCGTAGCTTCAGGAATTATTATCTTTTCTCCGTCCGCGTACATTTTACTCGGGTCTATTCCGGTTATCGAGCCGCCGTTTGGATTGAAAATTATCTGTCTGTTGCGAACAATTCCTTCCCATTCTGCAGTCAGCGTCACAATGCCCGAGACTGTGTAATCGCTTCCGGCGGGATACAGCTGTACGCCGTCGCTCCAGCCTTTAAATATATATTCATTATTTACTGCGTCAGGCAGCTTTACGACCGTACCGCTTTTGTATTCGCCGCTGACGTCGGTGCCTTTGATCTCACCGCCGTTCGGATCGAGGAACAGGCGCGCGTTACCGATAGGCTCGTAGCTTTCACTGTCACGTACTATATACATCAAAGCTACAGGAACTGTAATGTTTACAGAACCCGGGTCCGTAACAGTGTAGCTCCATCTGCCGGCGAGTATTGGGTTGCCTATTCTCTCGCCTACCTGCTCCATATCATAGTAAGCAAAACCTACTGAATCACCGCTGGAGTACTGAAGGAGCTTTACCGGGGTCCCGCTACGGAAGCTAACGCCGTCGTTATTGTATTCAAGACCGCGGCTGAGAATACGGAACTCAAGACCGTACGTCTCATAGCTTGTAGCTTTCGTGTCCGTTCTTGTAAGCTCGATCTCTATTACCATCTGACTTCCGGCAGCGAGATTTCGGGGATTTATGACCTCCCGTCCGTCTCCGTCGGTTACTGTCAGTTTATATTCAAAGTCAGCCTTATCTGCGTGAACGGCAAACACTGCTGAAAACACTGCAGCAATTACCATTACTGCGCAGATCAGACTTATTAATTTTCTCAAATTTTTGTCCTCCTTAGACCAAATATATCGAACAAAATTACACGTTTGTGTCGGTGTTCTAAAGACATAAGGGATGAGGGACATCCCTGATCTCTTTAAAATACCGCGGCAATCATCCAACGCTCTCCTCTGCCCCGAAAGGCAGAGGAGAGACGTTGTAATTGCTTCAGGTTACGGAAAACTACTTTCCGTTATTATAGGATCAGTTTACGCCGTTAATTATATCAACAACCGCGTTGACGTCTTCGATGGATCCGCGATATTCAGCGTTGTCTGTTGCCTTGACCATATCAGCAGCAAGACGCTGTGCAATGGTAAGCTGTGATTCGCCGTAGTAAGAACCGGTCGCTACGACCATCTGGAAGAT
>JAEEGW010000168.1 GCA_016280525.1 Clostridiales bacterium | reverse complement strand
GTCCGTAAGATACTGTCTTATACGTTCCTGCGGCAAAAGAACGGGCATACGGTTGTGTATATCCGATATATCGTCGTCCGCTTCACGCGTGAAAATGACGAATTTCTTGACGGGTCCGTATTCGTTATAAGCGCCGGCCATATAAAGCATCTCGCTGTCGCGCGCGTTGAAAAGATATTTCAGCTTCGTTTCTCGCGACCATTCGTAAAAGCCGGTAGCGGGTACGACGCATCGTCTGTAAAACAGCGCGTCGTGAAAAAACCTCTTGACGCTTGCGGTCTCGGAGCGCGAATTTATGACGGGACGCGAAGGATCGGCGGGTGAGGGAAGACCCCAGTATGCAAATTTTGACTTGATCTTTCCGTCGGAGAGCGCTATTATAGGCGCGGGATCCGTCGGGTATATATCGGACGGCATTTCGGTAAATCCCGCCTGCTCAAGCAGCGTCAGCATCAGACTGTCGTCGTTCTGCGTAAAAACCGTATATCTGCCGCACATATCATTCCTCCGAAAGTTTGCCGCGCAGGACGACTCTGCCGCCGTCAGGACATTTTACGGTAAACTCTTTTGATCTGCCGCTGCCGTCGTCAAGTTCGGCGCCGTTCTGCAGCGCGAAAACGTAAGGATACGCGTTATGCCACAGCTCCGCGCATACAGGCGGGCAGATATCGGAGAAAACGAAAGTGTCCCCGGTTTTGTGATAACCGCTTCTGCAGCTGCCCTCGACTACCGTCAAAATAACTTTTTTCATAAAACAAGAACGTTCCTTTATATCCGAAATATCAAATCTCAGCCGATTATTTCAACGACCTCGCCTATATACATATCGTGCAAAGCGTCTTTAGAATAAAACGTATCCGCTACGTCTTTGGGCATATTCTCAGCTTCAAGACGCTGACGGAAAAGCTTTTTGCATACAAACGTGACCTCGGCTTCTTTGAATGAAACGCCGTTTTTGCACTTAACCGCAGTCAGTCCGGAGTTGTGAATCTTATCTATGTCTCTGCCGGATTTAGAGCCGAGGATCGCAAGCTTGTCGCGGCAGGATTCCGGGAAAAAGCTGACGGTGAAATAGTCCTCGCGGTCCATAAAATCGTGCGTATAGCGCGACGTGCGGACGTATACCGTCATAACGGGTCTTTCCCAGAGCGTGCCCATATTGCCCCAGCTTATAGTCATAGTGTTGAAATCGTCCTCTTTACCTGCTGTAAGAAGCGCCCACTGTTTGTCAAATTTTGAAAAAACGTCTGTTGTGTACTCCATAATAACCTCCGATTTATATTTTTTTTTTCGTTTTCTGTTTTTGAGATCATTTCCGCCATAAGATGAAGAAAGTCATTTCTGAATTCCTCGTAATTTTGCATATATACGGTGCCGGATGAATTCAAAAACGTGCCGTCGTCAAAGCTGAAATGTATCTGGTACCATTCGCGGTTCTGGCTGTCCGGGTCAGAGCCTTGATGGTCGTACCATTTTATAAGATCGTATTTATCAATAAGTTCGCGTATTTGCGCAAAAGGAATATATTCGTCGTTAACGTCTTTATACGCTCTATATTCGCCGACAGGGAAGAACCGGCCGCTTACGGACTTGACGTAGACGTCATAATTTGAGCGGCGCAGGCTGCTTTTGGAAAGAATAAACTTATATTCATCATTGCCGGATGCGCCGTATTGCTTATATATGACTATGAGTAAGTTAATATTACCGCTTATTCCCGCGTTTATCTTTTTTTCCTTTGCTTCTGCAAGCAGTCTGTCGCGCAGCGGATCGAGTATACCGTCAACGTCTCCGCAAAACTGTCCGTATCTTTCCGGATAAGCGTTGGTACCGCTAGCGGACATATATTTTTTATCGTTGAATTTAAGGCTTAGCGAAAAACCGTCGCCGTCGCATATCATAGTGTTGTATTTGGAGTATCCCTCCCATTCGGCTATGCGGTATTTTAAATACAGATCGTTTAATTCGTCCAAAACCGAGCCGTCGACCGTCATCGTCATTTTGCCGTAATCGGGATGCTCCATCGTCTCATACTCGAAAACGCATACGCCGTCTTTGTTTTCTACTCTGTAATGATAATTGTTTCCGCCGATCGTTCCGTCGTATGAAAAATAGAAATAACTAAGGCCGCTTTTATTGTCGACCGCTTTTTTGCCTAAGCCGTCTTTTCCTTCCTCACCGGGAAAGCTGTTTTTCTTTTTGAATATCTTAAATAATTTCATAACGGTCTCCTCAGATCAGCTTCTTTTCCCACCACAGATTTTTGTCTTCGTACAAAAACTCAAATCCGCATCTTTTTAAAACGTTTTGCGATCTTACATTGTCTTTGAGCGTATCGGCGCGGACGGTTTTTATACCGTTGTCTTTGCCGAACTGCAGAAACGCGGTGAGCGCTTCGGTCATATAGCCGTTTCCCTCATAGGCGGGATTCAGACCGTAGCCTACCTCAGTCACGCCGTCTTTCGGAACGTATTTAAAATCGATCGACCCTATAACGTGGCTGTTTTCCTTTAAAACGATGAGAAATTCGGTAAAGAACAGATAATTGTCGGGATCCGCCGCTATTTCATCCTCGAGCTTTACAAGAAAACTACTCAGAAGATAGTCAAGCTCTTCGCCGTGATATATAACGCCGAATTCTTCTTCAAATCGACATAGATCCGTGTTGAACAAGTGCAGATTTTCTTTTGTATACGGAAACAGAACGAGACGTTCCGTTTCCATAAAACCGGTCATTTTGTCTTTATTCATCGCTCAGATCTATCCAGTATCTTTGTTCAATCTCGCCGTCTTCGTTTATAAACTCGCTTTCAAGCGCGCCGCCGTTGTTTATTATCGTTTTAGCGGACGCGATATTGTCTTTATCGCATGTCATAAGAACTTTATCTATCCCGAGCTTTTTACATTCAACAAGCGCAAGACGTATGATCTCGGTGCCGTAGCCTTTGCCTCTTTCGCTCGGTCTGATCCCGTCGCCTATGTGACCGCCGGAGAAAAGAAGAGCGTCGTTTAAGTAATGGCGTATGTTGACAGCGCCTAAAAGTCTGCTTCTGTCAGTATCGAGCAAAAAGAACACGGAATCGGGCACTTTTCTGTCCGTAGGTTCTTTTGTTTCAAGATCTTCTAAATAAAAATCAAAATCATGATAGTCGTTTTTGAAAATGACGTAAGGTGAGCGGTTCGTGTGATTACGCTCCTGATCCGCACGCCATTCGTCTATCATCTCGCCAAGCTGTTTTTCGTATTCTTTTGTAAGTTTTATAAGTTTTACGTTCATTTGTTTACCCTAACGCAACGTCAAGTATCATCATAAGTACAAAGCCGAGCGCAAACGTGATCGTGCCTAAGTTCGTGTGTTTGCCGCGCGACATTTCCGGAACGAGCTCTTCAATAACGACGTATATCATAGCGCCAGCGGCAAACGCCTGCAAAAACGGCAGCACCGTGACGACTGCCTGCGCGGCAAGCAGCGTCAGCACCGTGGCAACGGGCTCAACTGCGCCGGATAACGAACCAAGCAAAAACGTCTTGCTTTTTTTCATGCCCTCAGCGCGAAGCGGCATGGACACGATTGCGCCCTCGGGGAAGTTCTGTATCGCTATACCGACGGCAAGGATGAGCGCGGCGGTCGAGCTTATATTGTTGACACCGCTTAACCAGCTTGCGCAGACGACGCCGACAGCCATACCTTCGGGTATGTTGTGAAGCGTAACGGCAAGCATTAGCTCGGTCGTCTTTTTCAGCCCGTGTTTAGGACCTTCTTTCTGGTTGTCTAAATGTATGTGCGGCGTCACGACGTCAAGCAGAAGCAGAAAGCCTATGCCGACTATAAATCCCGTCGCCGCGGGCACGAAAGACCATTTTCCTTTGTCCGCACTTTCTTCAAGCGCGGGGATAAGAAGGCTCCAGATAGAAGCCGCGACCATAACGCCGGCGGCAAAGCCTGAAAGCACCTTTTGTACGTTTTCGGATATGTTGTTTTTCAAGAAAAACACCATCGCCGCGCCGAGACATGTTCCGATAAACGGAATACATACGATAAGTATAATGTTTATAGTCATGATCAACTCCGAAAAATATTAAAATTTCAGAAATTTATTCAAACTCACGAACGAGGTTGATATAAAATTTTTCGATTGTGTATGAAATATTTACTATATTATCAATTTCAAAACAAATCAACAAATGAGAATTTAAGCGTACACCAGTTCAAATTCTTCACACACAACCTGCGTCTTTTTGGTGAATGCTTTGTTTATTCCCGCAAGTTCCCGAGTCAAAAAGTCTATGTGAACCTTTCTCCAATACTCTAATGATCTGTCCCCTTCTCCTTCTTTATAAGCATGTTCTTGTGAAACCTGATCGAATGCTGTCACATACACTTTCGTTGTCTTCACAATGCATATAGCTTCTCCCTTGGAATCAAGAATAACGCTATAATCTCCTGCTTTAGGGATTGG
>JAEEGW010000167.1 GCA_016280525.1 Clostridiales bacterium | reverse complement strand
TAAAGGTATGATACCGTTTTTGCACCTTTCCGCTTCTGCGGAGTCCGTTACCGCCGATATCATAGACCGTATGAGCGACGCGATGATGTCGGCGACGGAAAAACTCATAAATTTCCTCATACGTTTCGGTATACCGATAACGCTGCTCATACTTCTGACCGTCGCGGCGGTGCGCGGCATACGCGCTCTGCGCCGCTGGCAGATAAGCAAGCTGCGTTATGAAAGATATTTTTCGGATACCGGCGTTTTTGAAGCGGATCACGCGGATCTGTACGAAAAAATTACCAATCCCACGCCTTTCCCGCTTCTTATGGTGGACGTGGAGGCGTACGTTTACGGAGAGCTGGCGCTTGAAGGCTACACCGGGCTTGTAAGCGGAGATATGCAGTATTTTATCAGCCGGTTCAATCTTCTGCCCAGAAAAACGGTCGTAAGACGGCGGCGCATAACTGCGAAAAAACGCGGCGTATACGAGCTCGGCACGGCGTCCGTCGTTGTCGGCGGAGAGCCGGTGTATTTTGAATCCCACGCAAAGCTATACGTTTATCCGCGCTTCGTCGGCGTCAAGGCGCAGACTTTGCCCAAAAACGCGCTTACCGGCGACACCCGGTCCGCAAGAAGACTTCTTACGGACCCTTTCAGCATATCCGGCATACGTGATATGGCGCCGGGCGACCCGTTCAATTCCATAAATTTCAAAGCCACGGCGCGCACCGGAGGACAGCGCATCAAAGTTAACGAGCGCGATTTCTGCTCCGGGCGCATATTTATGATATTTTTGAACCTGCAGCAGCCAACCGAGCCGATACCCGGCCCGCGTTTCGAGCAGCTTATGGAGGCGGCGCTTTCCTACTCCGCTTCGCTCGTCCGCTCGGCACTTCGCACGGGCTACCGCGTCGGCTTTGCCGCAAACTGCGGCGGAGAGGGCGTAAGTCCTATATGTTTTCTGCCGTCGTCGCGTCAGGACACGCTGCAGAGCATACTTGAAGAAATGGCATCGGCCCGCCTGTACGACTGCGATATGTCGTTTTCCGCGCTGCTCTCAAAGCTCCTGCCGTCCGTCAAGGACGCGGACGTTTTTATGATAACCGCGTCTCTTTTGCCCGAATACGACGCGGCGATAAAGCAGTATAAGCGGAAAAACAACAGCGTGACCGTTATGCAGACGGGGAGGTGAGCGGATGAAAGAAAAATTCAGAAAAGCCGTCTCCGATCCGCTGTTCATACGCCTTTGCGTTCTGCTGGCCGTGATGATCGCGCTCGCCGTCGCGGCGATAATTATGTACGGAAAACCGTCGTTCGCCATCGTTTTACCGTTTATATACGTCATCTACGCCGTGATCCTCTTCTTCTTCCTCAAAACGCTTATAAAGCTGTATTTAAAGTATTTCAGGGAGAAAAAAGAGCGGAAAGAATCAAAATTCAGAAAAAAACTGAGGCAGTTCATTCATAGTGCTGACGAAAAGATAAGAAGATTTTTCAATATAAAACCGCGCAGCGTGTTCTTCGGCGGAGACGATACGGAATATTCCGAAAAAGAGCTGCGGCGTGCCGGCAGAAGAGAAAAAGGCGCGGACAGACGCGTCAAATGGTCTGATCTGCGGCAAAATTCCGATAAAATACGGTATCTGTTCGCCGCCCGCGTGAGCGAGGGCATCTCCGACGGCGCGGACGTATACGCGTCCGACACGGCAAGGCAGATAGAAAAAAAGATAAGCAGGACCGAGCGCGACGAGATGTTGTTTTCGCTTTACGAAAGCGTAAGATACACGGACAAAAACGAGCCGATAAGCGACGGCACGGTATCGTATCTGTCCGAGAAAAACACCGCGGAAAGAAAGAAGAAAAAATAATGGATTTTATAAAAGATACGACGGAATATATATTTATAAGTTCAGAGCCGCAGCCGTCAGACGTTATATTTCTGCCCGGCGGATCCGACCCCGCGCTGCCGGAGAGGGCGGCGGAGCTGTATAAAGCCGGTTACGCGCCGCTTCTGATCGTTTCCGGCAGGTACGGAAAACAGCTCGGACACTTTAAAGGTCCGACGCGCAAAGCGGACGTATACGGCGCAGACTACGAAACGGAGGCGGATTTCTACCGCACCGTCTTAACGGAAAACGGCGTGCCGGACGGCGCTATCCTGTGCGAAGATCAGGCGGAATTCACGTACCAGAACGCGCAGTTTTCAAAGCGTATGCTTGACGAGGCCGGCATAAAGGTAAGAGCGGCGATACTCGTCTGCAAAGCGTTCCACGCAAGACGCGCTTATACTTACTATAAAAACGCTTTTCCCGACGTCGAGATCAGCGTCGTCGCCGTGCCGGGCAAGGATATAACGAGAGAAGAATGGTATAAAACCGCCGCAGGCCGCCGCAGAGTAGCAGGCGAGCTGAAACGCTTAGGCGAACAGCTCGAATCCCTTGCGATAACAGACGAATTAAAGATCCGCTGACCGTAGGGGAGGGGTCTCCCCTCCCGCTTGTAGGGGCGATCATTGATCGCCCGTCCCCGTAGTCGCCAAAAGCCCCGGCACTTCGGGGGGCGGCGGGGTTTTGGGTGGATGGGGGACCGGGGTTCCCCAAAAACGAGGAACGAGTTTTTGGGGGTTCACGGGTGCCGGGGTTCCCCGTTGCGAACTCGTGAGCAATGGGGGTTCACGGGTGCCGGGGTTCCCCGTTGCGAACTCGTGAGCAATGGGGGTTCACGGGT
>JAEEGW010000166.1 GCA_016280525.1 Clostridiales bacterium | reverse complement strand
GCCTTTTTTTGATCGACTCGGCGGCATGATCTATATGAAAAATTTTATGAAATAGCCAATTGTAAAAGTCAGTTTGAATTATATTTGGTTTATCGTTATGCGGAAGTTTCCTTAACTTTGTTACTCACCCCCTGACCGCCCCAAACCCCACCATCCCCCCAATATATTATTGGGGCTTTTTTTGCGGCTTTAGCCGCGCGCGCGGGGTGTCCCCCCTCACACCCGCGCGCCTATTGTTCGCGCCCCCTCAATCTCTTTGGAGATTGGCGGGAGGGGACAGGGGGGTATGGGGGGTGGCGCATAGCGCCGTGAGGGGTGGGAATCCCCCATAATTCGTCGCGAAGCGACACCTTACCTATTCACTATTCACTATTCACTCTTCACTCGGGAGGGGATAGGGGTTCCCCGACGCGAACTGGTGAGCGTCGGGGGTTCGCGTAAGACCCCTCCCCTACAACGGACGACCAATGGCCGCCCCTACAATCCGCATCCCCTCAATCTTGAAAGAGATTGTGGGAGGGGACAGGGGGGTATGGGGGGTTCTCGCCGCAAGGCGAGCTTGAGGGGTGGGTAACCCACCATATTTCGTCGGCGCAGCCGACACCTTTTTTTATTCCTTATTCTTTCTTATTTCTTCTTTATTATTTAAAAACGGACGACCAACGGTCGCCCCTACATTTATTTTAATTGTAAACATTTTTCGTTACCTATTGACTTTATCACTTTATTATGCTAAAATGCTAAACTGTTAAAGAAAGGAAATTTACGATATGCCAACTGATGCTATGAATGAATTATTTAAAGCCGTACTGACGCTTGAAACGGTTGAAGAAGTCGCCGCGTTTTTTGACGATCTCTGCACCATTCGCGAGATACAGGATATGTCCCAGCGTTTTGAGGTCGCGCAGCTTCTGCACGCGGGCAAGAATTACGGCGAAGTCTCCGCCAAAACCGGCGCGAGCTCCGCTACGATAAGCCGCGTGAACCGCTGTCTTCACTACGGCAAAAACGGATACAAAACAGTTATAAGCAAACTGGAGTGTGAAAACAAATGAGCATACCCGAGATAAATCCAATTTCAGACAGACTTATGTCTTTATTTGCCGGCTGCGGCTATACGCAGTACAAAATGAGCAAATTTGAAGAATACGAGCTATACGCGGAAAACAAGGCGTTTCTGCCGTCAAAAAGCATTATCACCTTTACCGACACGGACGGCAGACTTATGGCGCTGAAGCCCGACGTCACGCTTTCGATCGTAAAAAACTTCCGCGACGGCAAGACCGAAAAGCTGTACTATAAAGAAAGCGTTTACAGAACGGACAGCAACACCGCCGCCTTTGCGGAGATAACGCAGGCGGGGATTGAATATATAGGCGACGTGGACGTTATAAGCCTCTCCGAAGTGCTGACGGTCGCGCAGCTCAGCCTTGACTGCGTCTCGGAACAAAACGTGCTTGACGTTTCCTCGCTCGCTCTGCTCTCCGCTCTGCTTGACAAGCTCTGCCCCGACGGCGAGACGCGCGCAAAGCTGATCCACTGCATTGAGCACAAAAACGTACACGAAGCCGCGTTTGTCTGCAATGAAGCCGACGTCAGCGAAGAAAACAAAGCTCTGCTTTTGCAGATAATGACGCTTGATCCAGACCCCGACAAGGCGTGCGCCGTTCTCTGCTCGCTTGCCGTCTGCGGCGGCTGGAAGGCCGAGGCGGAAAACTTTAAAAAGGTGCTTTCCGCTCTTGACAAAAGCAAACTGCGCGTAGACTTCTCCGTTTTGAGCGACACGAACTACTACAACGGCATAGTTTTCCGCGGTTATATAAACGGCGTGCCGTCCGCGGTGCTGTCCGGCGGTCAGTACGATATGCTTATGAGACGCCTGAAAAAAACGTCCTCCGCCGTGGGCTTTGCGGTATATCTTGACAGGCTTGATAATTTTTCCGGGCAAGCCGAGACTCCGTATTACGATACGCTCGTATTATACGGCGATAACACGGACGCAAAAGCGGTCTGCAACGTAATAAAAAGCTCGGCGGACGCCAAAAAGAGCGTAAAAACGGCGAAAGAGCCGCCGGAAAACGTCAAATACGGCAAGCTGCTCGATCTGAGGTGAGATAATGGGAAACAGATATTTGAATATAGCTTTGCCGAAGGGCAGGCTCGGCGAAAAAGTTTACGCCATGCTTGAATCCGCCGGCTTCGGCTGCCCCGGTGTTATGGACAACAGCAGGAAACTGATATTTGAAAACGAGGATGTGGGCGTAAGATATTTCTGGGTCAAGCCGTCCGACGTCGCGATATACGTCGAGCGCGGCGCCGCCGATTTAGGCGTATGCGGCAAGGATATTTTGCTTGAATACGAGCCGGACGTTTACGAGCTGCTTGACTTAGGCATAGGCAAATGCAAAATGGCTGTCGCCGCGCCGAAAGGCTTTGTTGACGGGCGCGAAAGGATACTGAAGGTGGCGACGAAATTCGTGAATATCGCCGCGGACCACTACCGCAAAGCCGGGCGGCAGGTAGATATAATAAAATTAAACGGTTCGATCGAGCTTGCGCCGATACTCGGGCTGTCCGACACGATAGTCGACATAGTTGAAACGGGCACGACGCTTAAAGAAAACGACCTTGAAGTGATAGAAACGATAGTTCAGATAAGCGCGCGGCTGATATGCAACAGATCGTCGTACAAATTCAATTCAGACGTTATTATAAAACTCTGCAACGCGCTTGCGGCGATTAAGGAGAAATAAAGTGATAAAAATATACGGACAGACCGAGATAAAAAGCGGGCAGGTATTTGAACGGAACGCGCCTATGACAAACGTTTCCGCCGCCGTTGCCGATATAATAAACAACGTTAAAGCAAACGGCGATAAAGCTTTGCTTGAATATACTAAAAAGTTTGACGGCGTTATGCTTTCAGCGCTTGCCGTGACAGAGGACGAGATAAACGAGGCGTTTATACAGACCGAGCCGGAATTTATAAGAATATTGGAAAAAGCCGCCGCAAACATCCGCAGATTCCACGAAAAACAGGTGCGGAGCGGATATATGATAAGCGAGGGCGACGGCATTGTCATGGGTCAGCGCGTTATCCCGGTGGACCGCGCGGGGATTTACGTTCCGGGCGGCACGGCGGCTTATCCTTCAACGGTCTTGATGGACGCGATTCCGGCAAAGCTCGCCGGCGTGGGTGAGATAGTAATGGTCACGCCGCCTAAAAAGGACGGCAAAATACCGGCGCCGATCCTCGCCGCGGCGAAGATAGCCGGAGTTGACAAAATCATAAAAGTCGGCGGCGCGCAGGCGATAGCCGCGCTCGCGTACGGAACGGAAAGCGTGCCGAAGGTCGACAAGATAGTAGGTCCGGGAAACGCCTACGTAGCCGAGGCGAAACGCCAGGTCTACGGACAGGTAAGCATAGACATGATAGCCGGGCCGTCGGAGATACTCATAATATCCGACGATAAATCAGATCCGCGCGTGCTCGCCGCGGATATGCTCTCGCAGGCGGAGCACGACAGATCCGCTTCCGCCGTGCTGATAATAACGTCGGATGCGCTTGCTGAAAACGTTGCGGCGGAGCTTGAAGACCAGCTCTGCAGGTTAGAGCGGCAAGAGATAGCGAGAGCGTCGGTCGACAACAACGGAAAAATAATAGTTGTTGACAGCTTGGATGAAGCCGTGAGTATATCAAACGAGCTTGCGCCGGAGCATCTGGAACTTTGCGTTGAAGATCCGTTTGCGATCCTGCCGCAGATACGTCACGCGGGGTCGGTCTTCATGGGCAGATACTGCCCGGAGCCGCTCGGCGACTACATGGCGGGACCGAACCACACGCTGCCGACGAGCGGAACGGCTAAATTCTCCAGTCCGTTATCCGTTGACGATTTTGTCAAAACCATGCAGTATTCGTATTTTACAGCCGGCGCGTTATCCGCATACAAGGACGACGTAGCGTATTTTGCGAAAAAAGAAGGACTGACCGCACACGCAAAAAGCGCGGTCATAAGGGATGAGATAAAATGAGCGGATTTTTCAGTGAAAAGTTTAACAGACTGACGCCGTACACACCGGGCGAGCAGCCGAAGGAAAGAACGTATATTAAACTGAATACAAACGAATCGCCTTTCCCGCCGTCACCGAAAGCGCAAAAATACGCATCGGACGCAATAGCAAAAACGATGCTCTACTCCGACCCGCAGTGCACGAAGCTGAGGCAGGCGCTGGCAAATCAGTACGGCACAACCGAAGACTGTGTGATATGCGGCAACGGCTCGGACGATATACTGAATTTCGCGTTTTCCGCGTTCTGTGACACTAAAACTCCGGCGGTGTTTGCGGACGTCACGTACGGTTTTTATCCTGTATTTTCCGAATACAACCGCGTGCCGTACAGGATAATTCCGTTAAAAGAAGATTTTTCGATCTCCCCGCAAGAGTATTACAACGCGGGCGGCACGGTGTTCATAGCAAACCCCAACGCGCCGACGGGCATAGCGCTGACGCGCGATGAAATTGAAGAAATAATCAAAAATAACGAAAACAACGTAGTTGTGATAGACGAGGCGTACGTGGATTTCGGCGCGGAATCGTGCGTTCCGCTTATAAAGAAGTACAAAAATCTGCTGATAACGCAAACGTTTTCAAAATCACGCTCGCTCGCGGGCGCCCGTCTCGGCTTCGGCATAGCCGATCCGTCTCTTATAAACGACCTGAACACGGTGCGCTATTCCATAAATCCTTACAACGTAAACTCAATAACGCAGGCGGCGGGCGTCGGCTCGCTTGAAGATCAGAAATACACCGATGAAAATTGTGAAAAAATCAAAAAAACGCGGCAAAAAACGGCGAAAAGACTGAAAAAACTCGGCTTTTACGTAACGGATTCATGTGCGAATTTCATATTCGCAAAGCATGAGACGATACCCGGCGGGCAGATCTATTTGAAGCTGCGGCAGCACGGCATACTCGTCCGTCATTTCGACGCCCCGCGCATAGCCGATTTCAACAGGATAACCGTGGGGGACGAAGAGCAGATGAACGCGCTGATAAAAGCGCTTGCACAGATAACGGGGAGGCAGATATGAGAAACGCATATACAGAAAGAAAAACGGCGGAAACTGATATAAAACTTTCGCTTGAGCTGGACGGCAGCGGAAAATCGGATATAGACACCGGCTGCGGCTTCTTAAACCATATGCTGACGCTGTTTGCAAGTCACGGCAGATTTGACCTTACCGTAAAATGCAAAGGCGACACGAACGTCGACTATCACCACACTACCGAGGACATAGGCATAGCCTTAGGTCAGGCGTTTTCCGACGCGCTCGGCGACAAAAAAGGCATATGCCGCTACGGATTTATGATACTGCCGATGGACGAGGCGCTCGTTTTGTCCGCCGTTGATATTTCCGGCAGGGTATATCTTAATTTCAACGCGGAATTCAATACGGAAAAAATAGGCGACTTTGACACGGAGCTTGTAAAAGAGTTTTTCTACGGCTTCTTGCGGTCTGCCGCTGTTACGCTTCACATAAAAATGTTTGAGGGAGAGAATTCGCATCATCTGGCCGAGGCGATATTCAAAGGCACGGCAAGGGCGCTGCGCCAGGCGGTAAGCATCGATCAGTCGTACAAAAACGAGATACCCTCAACGAAAGGAACGCTTTAATGGTAGCAATTATTGATTACGGCGTGGGGAATCTGTTTTCCCTGCTCTGCTCGTTTTCCGCAATAGGCGAAAAAGCCGTCGCCACGGCGGATCCGGCAGTCATAAAAAACGCGGACAGGATAATACTGCCCGGCGTAGGCGCGTTCTCGGACGCGGCGAAAAAACTGCGCGAAAGCGGCACGTACGAGCTTATTATCGATGAAGCGCAAAGCGGCAAACCCTTGCTCGGTATATGCCTCGGCATGCAGCTTTTGTTTGAGAAAAGCTACGAGTACGGCGAGCACGGCGGTTTAGGGCTCATAAAAGGCTCCGTTATGCCGATAAGCGAGTTCATACCGGAGGGCTTGAAGATACCGCACATAGGCTGGAACGGACTGATATTCAAAAAAGAAACGCCGATATTCAAGTATATAAATAACGGCGACCACGTTTATTTCGTCCACAGCTACCACGCCTGCGAATGTGACGGGGCGACGACCGCGGTGACGGAATACGGCGGGTATCTGACAGCGTCCGTGCAGGATAAAAACGTTTTCGGCACCCAGTTCCACCCGGAAAAAAGCGGAGACACGGGACTGAAAATCTTAAAGGCGTTTACGGAGATATGATATGAGACTTTTTCCGGCGATAGATCTGTATAACGGCTGTGCGGTGAGGCTGCTGCACGGCGACTACGACAAGATGACGGTTTATTCAAATCAGCCTCTTTGTATCGCTCTGGACTTCGCATCCTGCGGGGCGGACGCGGTGCATATAGTGGACCTGCAAGGCGCGCGCGACGGAACAACGCCGAACTTTGA
The DNA here is from genome assembly GCA_016280525.1 of Clostridiales bacterium. Classification (GTDB taxonomy): domain Bacteria; phylum Bacillota; class Clostridia; order Oscillospirales; family CAG-272; genus UBA1248. The sequence continues at coordinate 6,727 of JAEEGW010000166.1, read as the reverse complement.
GACGGTCATAAAAATAAAAGAACAAAGCGGACTTTTCTGTGAGGTCGGCGGCGGCGTGCGGAGCATGGAGGTAATTGAAAAATACCTTGACGCCGGGCTTGACCGCGTGATTTTAGGCACTTCGGCTCTGAAAGACACGGCTCTGCTGCTCAAAGCGCTTGACAAGTACGGCGATAAAATAGCCGTCGGCGCGGATATAAAAGACGGCAAAATTGCGGTCAAAGGCTGGCTTGAATCGTCTGATACGGACGTTAACACGTTTTGCGATACTATGCAGTCGTACGGCGTAAAAACGCTTATCTGCACGGATATAAGCACGGACGGGGCGCTGCAAGGCACGAACAGAGCGCTTTATAAAGAGCTGACGTCAAAATATGATATGAACATAACGGCGTCCGGCGGCGTGTCGTCGCTATACGATATTGTGGAGCTGAAAGCCTGCGGCTGTTACGGAGCGATAATCGGCCGCGCGTACTACGAAAAGAAAATCGATCTGAGAAAGGCAACAGAGGCGGCAAAATGATAACAAAAAGAATAATCCCCTGCCTTGACGTGAGAAACGGTCAGGTCGTAAAGGGCGTGAATTTTGAAGGGCTGAAAAACGTCGCCTCTCCGGTAGAGCTTGCCGAATATTACAGCGCAGCAGGCGCGGATGAGCTTGTGTTTTACGATATAACCGCGTCGGCGGAAGGGCGCAGCCTCTTTACTGACGTGCTGAAGGAAGCCGCGTCAAAGGTGTTCATACCGCTCACGGTCGGCGGCGCGATAAACAGCGTATCGGACTTTGACAGAGTGCTCAAATGCGGTGCGGACAAGGTCTCGGTAAACTCCGGCGCTATAAAAGACCCGTCGCTGATACCCGCGGCGGCAAAGCTGTACGGCGACCAGTGCGTGGTGCTATCCGTCGACGTAAAGCGCGTGGACGGAAAATTCACCGTTTTTGCAAAAGGCGGGCGCGAAAACACCGGCATGGACGCGATAGAATGGATAAAACGCGGGGTAGCAAACGGCGCGGGAGAAATAGTAGTGAATTCTATAGATACGGACGGCGTCAAAAACGGGTTTGATTTAGAGATGCTGTCGGCGGTGTGCGACGCGGTGTCTGTTCCCGTCATAGCGTCGGGCGGCGCGGGCGGCTACGACGATTTTATAACGCTGTTCAAAGCTCTGCCGAAAGTCGACGCCGGGCTCGCCGCATCGGTCTTCCACTTCGGAGAGGTCAATATCAAACAGTTAAAGCAAAAAATGAAAGATAACGGTATAGAGGTAAGGTTATGATAAACATAGACGAGCTTAAATTTGACGAAAAAGGGCTGATCCCCGCGATTGTGTATAACGCGGCGACAAAGCGCATTCTGACACTTGCGTATATGAATAAGGAAAGCCTTCGGATCTCGCTTGAAAAGGGGCTGACGTGCTTTTATTCGCGGTCAAGACAAAAGCTGTGGTTAAAAGGCGAAACAAGCGGCAATTATCAGCACATAGTTTCGATCACCGCGGACTGTGACAGAGACGCGCTTGCGATAGCCGTCAACCCGGACGGTCCGGCGTGCCACCTTGGGAGTGAATCCTGCTTTGAATACCCGGTATACAACGCTTCCGATATGACGGAGTTTTCGTACGACGGACTGTTTGAGCTTATAAAAGGCAGAAAAACGAACAGAAAAGAAGGCTCGTATACGACGTATCTGTTTGACAAGGGGCTTGATAAAATACTCAAAAAAGTCGGCGAGGAGTCCACGGAGGTCATAATCGCCGCAAAGGACAGGGACAAAAAAGAGACCGTCTATGAAATAGCCGATCTCGCGTATCACGTAATGGTGCTGATGGTGGAAGCGGGGATAACCGTTGACGACATAACAAAGGAACTCGCCTCCCGCCACGTTATAGACCATAAGGTCAAGCAGGAGAAAATGGCGTCGGACCGGGGAATTAAGAATTAAGAATTCAGAATTCAGAGGGCGGCAAATCGACGTCCTGCTTACATGGGCGATCATTGATCGCCCGTTTTTAATTTAAAAACGGTGTCGGCTGCGCCGACGATCTGTGCGCCTAACGGCGCTCTTGGGGCTCCCCGCCCCCCTTACCGCCCCAAACCCCACCATCCCCCCGATATAATATCGGGGCTTTTTTGCGGCGTAACAGGGGTTCCCCGACGCGAACCGGAGAGCGTTGGGGGTCCCCGTAAGGCAATTCACGAGGAACGAGTTTTTGGGGGTTCACGGGTGGGGACCCGCCATACTTATCGCGTCAGTGAAATTTTTACATTGAAAAATCAAATCTATTGTTTTGCCAGTCGGTAAGCGAGTATTTGTCGCCGTCCTTTTCAAGCACTTGATCCGCTGCAAGCTCGTCAAGCAAAGAACGTATAAAACCGATATCCGGCATACCGCCCTCGTAAAACACTGCCTGCACCCATACGCGCTCTGTTTTTCCGCGCTGCTCGACTGTCAGCCGGTCTATCAGACGGCGCTTGAATGCAAACCGGACGTTCCCCGGTCTTTGCGGCGCCTGCAGTCCGTTTTCGCGGCAGAACTGTCCTGTCAGCTCGTAAGCGCACCGCGCCTCGCTCTGTCCCCACAGGCCGGTAACGCAGTTATACTCCGGTATTTCACACGGCAGCCTATCGATCTTTGCCTGCAGCTTTTCCTTCGGCGCGCCGCCTTCACGCATCCTCTTCACTTCTTCCAAGCCGCACCGGAGTTGCGCGTACTGCTTTATCTGATACAGATGCGGCAGAATCAGCTTATACAGCTGTCTGCGTGTGATCGGAAACGGTATGCCGCCTTTCGGTTCCGGCTCGTTTATAAGCTCTTTCAGGGATGCTATCACGTTATCGGAGCGGTCAAGTATATTTTCCGCGTCGCCGTGCTTCAGCACGTATCCAGGCTCGGTCCACCAGTAGGTTTCCCAGCTGTCGCCGCTTCTCGCGTCGCGTATAAGCTCAAGCACGGTCGTAAGGCGCTCCGCGTCTTTTTTGTTTTGCCCGGTAATTTTGCAGGCTGAATCGTACAACAGCTTATCGGGATCGCCCTCCGGGTCGGTAAGCAGATGCCCGGCGGCGTAAAGCGAGAAGAAATTCAGTATATGGTAAGAATCCGTTTCGCTCCAGTAGCACGGCGTCATAACGTGATCCGCCTGTGCGCGGGTTTGTGCAAAAACGTCCTTCAACACGCGGTTATTCACCGTCATAAGCGGTATCTGGTCTATTTCCATATCGCTGTCGTACCAGCCCCACGAGCCAAGCTCACAGCCGAGCTTTTTCACACCCTCTCTGAAAGCGGCGCGCTTGCCCGGCTGCCTCCATATCGGCAAAAAAGGAAGCTCCATGAGCATAACGCCGTCCATACCCGCGTCAACGAGCGCCTGCGGATACCCTTCCGGGCAGCCCCACGTATCAACGGCTATTTTTATATCCGGATTTTTCTCTTTAAATTTTGCCGAAAGCAGTTTGACAAAATAGATTATGCTCGGCATATCCGTGAGATTGCCGGGGTCAAAGAAATGCGCTATGACGCGGTCCGAAAACGGCGCGAGATCCGCGTAAATACTATAGTATTTTTCAAAAAGCGCGTGTACGCGGCTGTCAAGATACGCGGGCTTTGACGGATCGGCGTTCTGATATACCGCGTCCGGCTCAGACCAGCCGTGACCGGAAAATTCCGCCGCCCAGCACCAGACCGTGAAATTAAGACCGATCTCGTGGCAGGCTTCCGACAGCGTCTTGAATTTGTCGTGTACGTTTTCATAACCGCCGCCGTAACGCCACGCGGAGCAGATATCCATTACCTGAATACCGGTAAATCCGCATTCCTTTATCATTTTAGCGTAGTCCGATAACTGTCTGTCTGACAAACTCATAAAATCGTTTATCAATGACACGGACGTATTGCTTACATATCCGCGGTCATAGTCGAACTTCCAGGTGCAGAGCGTCGCCTCGCGCTCTTTTATCCACGGATTATCAGTTGAATACATACTTAAATTTTTTCAAAAGATTCAACGTCCAAGACGAATATCGTGGCGCCGCCGACGACGGTCTCCTCCGCCACGCTCTGGTCGGACAGACCGCGTCCGAAAGAGCTTGAGGTCGGAGCGACGCGCGTTCTCGTCGCGCAGTGCTTTTTTAGAATATCCTTTATTTCTCCCACGCGGTCAGCCTCCGTGCCTATTAAAAGCGTCGTGTTTCCGACCATGAGGAAGCCGCCCGTCGTGGACAGTTTCGTTACGAAAAATCCTTCTTTTGTAAGAGCAGACGTAGCGTTCACGCTGTCGTCGTTCGGAACTACCGCAAGTACAAGTTTCATTATAGTATCTCCTTTACAGATCAATATTTATTTTAAGCCAGCTCTTTTTGTCAAGCTTGTTGATGTCCGGTATCTCGTATCTGTTGTCGTCGCTGTCGCGGAAAAGGACGCGCCCGTCGTACAGATTTTTTATGTCGGAATGACGGTTTCTGATATCGAATTCACGCACTCCGTAATTCGTTTCAACCTTGTATTTCAAAAGTCCGTTTTTCTCCTTACGGTCAAGTATGCGCGTTATTTTCGGTATCATGTAATATTCGTCAAGGCACTTTTCTATCGCTTCCCTTGACTCTGGCAAGATCGTATCAAGGTCTCTTATTACGGCGACCTCTTTCATGTCCTTGTCTATCAGCGTTATGTATTTCGTTAAGCCGGATAACGGGAACAGACGGCGCGGTTCAAGATCGGAAAATTCCCGTCCGTCGTACATCAAAACGTCCACGTGCGCAAAGTCCCTGTACGTGATCTTCGCTTCGTCCGCGTTTATGTATAATCTGTCTGCCATGATATCACCTCATTCAAAATGCTCTTCTTCTTTTTGCGCTCTGACCTGCTCCGACATGGACTGAATCTGTATCAGCCTGTAGAACTTGCCTTTAAGCGCCATGAGCTCGTCGTGAGTGCCGCATTCTATTATACGCCCTTTGTCTACGACGACTATCTTGTTCGCCTTGCGCAGAGTTGAAAGTCTGTGCGCTATCATGATAGTAGTCCTGCCGTAGATCAGCCGCTCTATCGCTTCCTGTATCTGATTTTCCGTCTCCGAGTCAACGGACGCCGTCGCCTCGTCAAACACAAGGATACTCGGATTTTTGAGCACCGCGCGGGCGATGGAAATCCTCTGCCGCTCGCCGCCGGACAAACCCACGCCGCGCTCGCCGAGCATCGAATCGTATCCGTCCGGCTGCAGGATTATGAAATCGTGCGCGTTTGCGACGTCAGCCGCGTTTATGACCTGCTCGATATGCGCGTCCGGCACGCCGTAGGCTATATTGTTGAATATCGTGTCGGAGAACATCATGGGCTCCTGCTGAACGTAGCCTATCTTGCTTCTGTAATAGCCCATGTCTATGTCTTTGATGTTCTGACCGTCAAGCAGTATCTCTCCGTCGTAGTTGTCGTAGAAGCGCATGAGCAGATTTATGAGCGTTGATTTGCCGGAGCCCGTCGTTCCGACTATACCGACTATATCTCCCGGCTCTATCGTTAAGTTTATGTCCGAAAGCGTCTTTTTGGCGCGGTCAAAGCTGAAATTGACGTTTTTGAATTCTATTCTGCCCTCTATCTTCTCCGGGCAGTTGCCTTTGCCGAAGTCCGGCTCAGGCTCCGCGTCAAGTATATCGAGCACGCGCTCCGCGGAGGATAACGCGCCCTGATAGCTGTCGGACAGGTACGCAAAGAAGTTTACCGGACCGTAGAACATCGACGCGTAGCTGATGAACGCCACAAGAAGACCGGGCGTAAGACCGCCGAAGCCTTTTATAACCCACGAGCCGCCGACGCCCCAGATCAGAAGCGAGCCGCACGTCACGACAAAGCTGACGAGCGCGGGGAACGCCGTGGTTATCTTCGCCGAGCTCGTATCGACTTTATACCATTCGTCGTTGTATTTTTTGAATCTCTCGGTCGCTCGTTTCTCGCCCGCGAAGGATTTTACCACGCGCACGCACGGTATCGTATCGGTCAGGACCGACGACACGGCCGCCCAGCGTTTCCATATCCTGCGGTAAAACGGAGCTATTTTCCGACTGAAATACTTTGCGCCGAGCACCACTATCGGCACGGGACACAGCGCCAGAAGCGACAGCTTCCAGTCCTTTAAAAACATTATTATGACAATACCCACGAGCATGAAAAGCTGAACGACTATCTCCTGGGATATGCGCAGCGCGAACGCCTGAAGCGTGTTCGTATCGCCGGAGATGCGGTTTATGACGGAGCCTGTTGAAGTCTTGTCGTAGAACTTCATCGGCAGATGCTGGGCTTTTTCATACACGTCGTTTCGCATATACCGCACGATCCTGTCGCCGGCGATACGGAGCATATATCCGCGGAAGCCGTTTAGCAGAGTGCCTATGATATACGAGCCCAAAAGCACTATGACGATCATCACGAGGTCGTTCTGTTTGCCGTTGGGCAGCACGTCGTCAACGAGCCGCTGCGTCAAAGACGGCGGCAGAAGCGCAAGCGCCGTGCTCATCATGGACATGATCAGAGCTATTATAAGCAGCGCGCCCTGAGGTTTTACGTATTTGAAAAGTTTTGATACTATTTTGCCTTTTGACTGGCATTTGATGCACTCCGCGCCGGGGCGTATCAGCGTACGCCCGCACTTGGGGCAGACGCGCATCTTTTTTTCGTAAGCAGAAGCGACTATCTCGTACTGCTCGTCTATATCCGCTCCCCCGCTCACGGCTTCT
>JAEEGW010000165.1 GCA_016280525.1 Clostridiales bacterium | reverse complement strand
GTCTTTGAGAACTTCTCTTCCTCAATAGATACGATCTTCTTTATATAATCGAGCTTTTCGGTAAGTTCGGGGTACGCGGTAAGATTTTCATGCGCAACGACGGGAACGATATCGGCTAAGAAAGTGCCTTTTATACCGAGCAGCTTGCCGTATCTCGCGGCGCGTCTTAGCAGACGGCGCAGAACGTAGCCTCTGCCCTCGTTTGACGGAACTACGCCGTCGCAGACGAGGAAGCACGTGCTTCTTATATGGTCTGTAATAACGCGCAGAGCGATATCGGATTTTTCATCCTCGCCGTATTTGATACCGGCTTTGTCGCTTATCGCTTTCATAATATTCTGCACGGTGTCAACTTCAAAGAGGTTGTTTACGCCCTGCATAACGACGGCAAGTCTTTCAAGACCCATGCCGGTGTCTATGTTCGGCTTTGCAAGCGGCGTGTAGTTGCCGTTTCCGTCGCCGTCAAACTGAGTGAAAACGAGGTTCCATATCTCAATAACTCTGTCGCAGTCGCACGTTACGCCGGCGCAGTCGGGTCTTCCGCAGCCGAAGCCGGGGCCGCGGTCAAAGTGGATCTCAGAGCAAGGACCGCACGGACCGGAGCCGATCTCCCAGAAGTTGTCTTCTTTGCCGAGTCTTATGATCCTGTCGGCGGGAACTCCGTTCTGTTTGTTCCAGATCTCAAACGCCTCGTCGTCGTCCTCGTATATAGTTACCCAGAGCCTGTCCTCCGGTATTTCAATTACTTTCGTAAGATATTCCCACGCCCAGGCTGTGGCTTCTTTCTTGAAATAATCACCGAAGCTGAAGTTACCGAGCATTTCAAAGAACGTGCCGTGGCGGGCGGTCTTGCCAACGCGCTCGATATCCGGCGTTCTTATACACTTCTGGCAGGTGGTCATCCTGTGTCTCGGCGGCTCTTCCTCTCCTTTGAAATATTTTTTAAGCGGAGCCATACCGGCGTTTATCAAAAGCAGCGATTTATCATCCGCGGGCGGAATGAGCGGAAAGCTCTTGTGACGCAGATGTCCTTTGCTTTCAAAAAATGAAAGATATGATTCACGCAGATCGTTTAATGACGTCCATTTCATATAAATTGTTTACCTCTGTAATTTTGATTGATATATTATATCAAAAAACACCGCAAAAATCAAGATGTTTTTGCTATATTTTAGAAAAAAACTTGTTTTAATCATACTTATTTGATATAATATAAAAAAACGTATTGAAGGTGACCCTATGGAAAATAAAGATTTCTTTTACCCGACCGAGATTTTGCTGCCGGATTTTGCAGCTGACAAGGACAAAATGAGTAAATACGCCGTTATAGCGTGCGACCAGTTTACGTCCGAGCCGGAATACTGGGAAAAGGCGCGTGAGATAGCCGGCGACACGCCCACAACGCTTGATATGATCCTGCCGGAGGCGTATCTTGACCGCGCCGATGATACGACGGATATGATACATGAGAAAATGGAAGAATACGGCAAAACCGTGCTTTTGCCGGTCAATTACGGCATGATCTACTGCGAGCGTGTCCTTGCGTCAAACGGAAAGATAAGACACGGCATAATAGGCAAGATAGATCTTGAAGATTACGAATACATAAAAGGCGGCAAGTCGCTTATAAGGTCAAGCGAGGCGACGGTCGTCGAACGCATACCTCCGAGGGTAAAGGTCCGCCGCGGCGCTCTTTTGGAACTTCCGCACGTTATGGTGTTTTACGATGATGAAACGGACGGTCTTATGACGTATCTGCAAAGCAAAAAGAGCGGCTTTGAGCAGCTCTACGACTTTGATCTTATGCAGGGCTCCGGCAATATAAAGGGCTACGGACTTGATAACGATACCGTTTTATACATTCAGAATTATCTTAAAGATAATTGCGTAAAAGACGGTCTGGGGCTGACCGTCGGCGACGGCAACCATTCCCTCGCGTCTGCAAAAGCGTATTTTGAAGAGATGAAAGAAAAATACGGCGACGCGGCGTACGATATGCCCGGCAGATACGCGCTTGTTGAAATAGTCAACATCCACGACGAAGCGATAGAGTTTGAGCCGATTTACAGGCTTATAAAGAACAAGGCGACGGATGAATTTATAAAAGAATTAAGCGCAAAGCTCGATGTGATATACGAGCCTACGGATAAATATTTCAGATACGATATAGTATCTGACGGCAAAACAAAAACTGTTTACGTAAACGAGCCGAAAACAACGCTGCCCGTCGCGGAGCTTCAGGCGTTTCTCGATGCCGGCGATTATAAAATAGACTATATCCACGGACTTGATTCCATAAACGCGCTGTCTGTCGGCGGCAATATAGGCATAATATTTGATGGTATGAAAAAAAGCGAGCTGTTCCCCGCCGTAATAAACGACGGAGCCCTCCCGCGCAAAACCTTCTCCATGGGCGAGGCAAAAGATAAGCGCTTCTATCTTGAAGCAAGGATAATAAAATGACGGATGATAAGCGTAAACGTCAGATTATTTCGTTTTACGAGCAGAAAAAGCGCAGCGAGGTATATCCCGAAGCGGATTTAGATACGGAATCCGAAGCAAAACTAAAAATGTACCGTGAATTTAAAGAAAACGGTATAGATATAAACAGTTTTGCAGACATAGAATTAAAAAGCGTCAAATCCGTCAAGGCTATGCGGATAATGCTTAAATACTATCCGTTTATGACCTCGCCTTATACAAAAGAAATCATGCTCCGCAAGATAGACGCCCGCCGTTTTCCGTGTGTAATTGAATTCGCATATAACGAATATATCAATTATTCTCCTAATGAAAAGACAGGATTGACGGGATTACAGACTGTCATCGGAAAAAGCGAAGATACAGATTTTTTATACTGTTTGCTGTCAAACCCCGATGATTACGCCGCCGGATTTTTCATCCGTGAAGCGTTATCAAAAAAATCTCCCGACAAACTTGAATTGCTTGTCAGACAGTTTGAAAACGGGCTGTTATTGCCTGAGGTTTTATTTGATTATTACCGTTTAAATGAAAAAAGCTCGCTTGAACGTGCTTATAATATGTCGGAAAACAATATAAAGGAATTATCAAAATCAAACCGTTACACACTCTGTATAACGTTTGAAATAAAATATATAAAGCTGATGACTTATGATTTCATTCACCAGCGCTCAAAAGAATTATTGAAAAAGATTAAACCGCCAAAGCCTTGACTTTGACGGTTTTCTTTATTTGTCATATTTCTCAACCGCGAAGATGAACGGGCTGTCGGGCGAGTTTATCATACGGTACTGGACGACGGAATAATAGACTTTGTCATACGTCGATAAAAGCTCGTACAACGCTCTGCCTTCGTTTGCACCCTCCGCGTGGCCGGGGTAAACGGATATTACGAGAACGCCGCCTTTTTCCATCAGTTCTATACCGTCCGTCACGGCTTTGAGCGTGCTTTCCGTCATTGTGGTGACGGACTTGTCACCTCCCGGACGGTAGCCTAAATTGAACATACCACACTTAAAATTATCTACGTATTTGGCTATATTGGCGTGACTGTCAAGTATAAGCTCCGCGTTATTATAACCTTTTTCTTTCAGAAGCTTTGCAGTATTGCAAAGAGCTTCTTTTTGTATGTC
>JAEEGW010000164.1 GCA_016280525.1 Clostridiales bacterium | reverse complement strand
TCGCTTACGGTAACCGCGGCGTTTACGGTATTTGATTATATAAAAGATTAACAGCACCCATTCCCCGGAGGAACAGATGAAAAAAACAGCCGCAGTGCTTTTGACGTTTATTTTCATATTTATATCTTTCGCTTTCGTTATAGCGCGCGCCGAAGGAACCGATACCGACGGTTTTGACGGTACGGAAGAGATCGTTAACACGGAAGACGCGGCGGAAACGGAAGAAGAAACGAACGGCGTAACGGAAGAAGAAACCGAAACAGATACGGAAACGGAGCCGGAATCTGATACCGAGCCGACGCACGTACACGATCTCATTTTCATAGAAGACAAAGCGGCGACCTGCACACAACCCGGGGTCATCCGTCATTACGAATGTTTATCATGCGGCAAACTGTATCTTGACGACAGAGGTCTTTATGAAATAGAAGACGAAAACGCCGTTATAATAAAGCCGTACGGGCACAAATGGGGCGAATGGGAGATCGTGCTTGAGCCGGGTGCCGTCACGCCAGGAGTTGAAAGAAGGATCTGCGACAACAAACCGAAGGAAGACGTCGTGCTCAAGATCACGCTTGACGCGGGTCACGGCATGTACGACAACAAGGGCGTGATAGAAGGGTATTACGAAGGGCGCATGTCGTTTGCGCTTATGAGCTACCTTAAAGCCGAGCTTGAAAAATACAGCGGCGTTGTCGTTTGTACCACCAGACAGAAATTGGAGGACGAGCCTCCCTTGCCGGAAAGAGGAAAAATGGCGGCGGAAAACGGCAGCAATATGTTTATTTCCATACATTCAAACTGGTTCAGCAATCCCACGGCGTGCGGCGTTTCCGTATACCGCAGCTATTTCCGTCCGGAGAGCGAAGAGCTCGGCCGCCGTTTGGGTCAAGCCGTTACAAAAGTCATAAACGACGTTACCGGGATTACGTATATGAGAAACGACGGCAACACCATGACAAGGATCGAGGACGCGTATGATTCGACCTGCGGCGACGGCGTGCTCCAGGATTATTACAACGTGACGCGGGCTTCCGTAAAATCGAATAAATGCAGATATTCCTACATAATAGAACACGGTTTTCATTCAAATCCCGAAGAATGCAGGTTTTTAATGGATGATGAAAACTTACAAAAGTTAGCTTACGCCGAGGCGAGAGTCATCGCGACGTATTTCGGTCTTCATATAAGAGAAGACGGAGTGATAAACGGCAGACACGCCGAATACAGAGAAATACCGCCGGCGGGCTCGGACGAATTTCCGTACGTCTATAACGTCCCGGAAGGATACAGCGCGGACGCGTCGGCCGCTTTGCCGGGCGGAGCGACTGTGAATATAACGGAACTTGATCCGGTCGAATTACCGGCAATACCGTACAAAAGCGTTATATCAGCATTTGAGCTTGGCACGAAGATATTCTTATGGGATATAGAGCCGGGCGGCAAGATCACGGTGTCCGTCACGTACCGGAGCGGTGAAGATATCGTCGGCGCGGCTTTCATAAACGGCGATTCAGCCGAAAGAGTAAACGTAAACGGTGACGAAGACGCCGTATCGGTCGCCGCCAAAAAATCCGGGACTTACGTGCTGTTCACGTACGGCGAAGACGACGTTGCTGCAAACGATATGAACGGCGACGGCAGCGCGGACAATAAAGACGTCGTGACTTTGTTCAGATCCGTTTCCGGTGAGGACGTGTTTATTGAAATACTTAACGCGGACACAAACGAGGACGGAGAAGTGAGCAACAAAGACGTGGTCATGCTTTTCAGAATTCTGTCAGAAACGGCTCAGGCTGAATGAGAGGACGGATATGGTAAAACGTTTGGTGCTTAAAAAAGGATATTACGACGTAAACGGGTATTTCTATATTGATAAAGAAACCGGCGCCGGATTTCTGTTCGATCCGGGAGCGCAGGGCAAGCTTTTGTCGGATATCATAGACGAAAACGGCTGGAATATAGAAAAGATAATACTCACGCACGGCCATTTTGACCATATAGACGGTATAAAAGAACTGCGGCAGTATAAGAATATCCCCGTGTTCATACACGAAAACGGAAAAACGTTTTTGTCCGATCCGTATTATAACCTGTCCGCCATGGCGGGTGTCGGCGAGATACGCCTTTCGGCCGACGGATATTTCAAGGACGGCGACGTTATAGAAACAGCGGATAAAGGTCTGTCTCTGCGCGTCATACACACGCCCGGACACACGGACGATTCCTGCGTATTCTACTCGGAAAAGGACGGGCTGGCGTTTACCGGAGATACGATATTCAAAGGCACTTTCGGCAATTACCGTTTCCCGACCGGGAACTACGAGACCCTGATGAAAACGATAAAAGAAAAAGTCCTCACCCTGCCGCCGGATACGGTCTTGTATTCGGGGCATACCGTGGCGACGACTGTCGCGGCGGAGATAAATATGTATAATTAAGAATTAAGAATGGGGGAGTGCCCACCCCTCACGGCTCCGCTGACGCGTCGCCACCCCCCCATACCCCCCTGTCCCCTCCCATCATTCTAAAAATGAAGGGGCGCGAATTAAGAATTCAGAATTAAGAATTCAGAGGCGGTATAGGGCGGTGACACGACGCCTCGTTCGTAGGGGCGACCATTGGTCGTCCGTAAAGAATAAAGAATAAAGAAGAAAGAATAAAGAATAAAAACCGGTGTCGGCGAAGCCAACAAATTGTGCGCCG
>JAEEGW010000163.1 GCA_016280525.1 Clostridiales bacterium | reverse complement strand
GATCACAGCGTGGTAATAAACGGAATAGAAAAGAGCTTTGAAAAAAGATTTACGTTAGACGATCTGAGTTTTCTGCGCGCTTCATCTTATGACGAAGACGTTTTTGAAAGACACGGCGAAAAAGTCACGCTCGATTTCAGCGGGTTTGACCCGGGTGAAGCCGTGACCGTGACGTTCTCGTACGGATTCTTCTATTATAAGAATAATCCGTACAACCAGCCGCAGCCGGATAACTCCTGGTGCGGACGGCGTATATCATTGCATTTTTATATAGGCGAGCAGGGAATAGCGGTCAGCGCAAACAGTACGGAGGGTGCGCTGTACGAATATGAAAAAGCGACCGGTATAAAGCCGGGACTGTGGGATCATATAGACGCGATAAACAGGAGCGGTGAATCGTCTTATATTACGCATAGATGATGAAAAACGGGCGAAAGTCGCCCGTTTTTTCATTCCGCGCAAGCGGAAATTCACGGTGAAACCAATTCACTTTCACGTAAGCGGAAATTCACGACGGCGATCAGCCGTCAATTCACTTCAAAAGATTTTATTTAAATAATATCCTTTGTGATGCAAAAATGAATTGCGCCTTACGGGAATCCCCGACGCTCACCGGTTCGCGTCGGGGAACCCCTATGCGCGTGAATTGCCTTGCGGCGTGAATTGTCTTTCGGGAACCCCCAACGCTCACAGGTTTGCGTTGGGGAACCCCTATCGACGTGAATTGCCTGACGGCATTAAAAAATCGGGCGAGCAATGCTCGCCCGTCAGGCTCCCTGACCGAGGGAGCCTGTTTTTTACTTGCTTACGGCGTTTAACCGCGCCGTTCTTTTTTTCTTTTTTACCGGTTCGTAACCGAGTATAACGGCGGAGAGGGGCGGCAGATCAAGTAAAATGCTGTTGTCAAACCCGTCGCAGGGTATTTCCTCGCTTTGCGCCGCGGGTCTGCCCGTCGGGTAAGACGAGAAAGCCTCTTTATACACGCCCGGCTCCGGCACGCCTATGCGGTAGCCGTTATGAGATACCGCGGAGAAGTTGAACGCGCAGACGAGGAACTCGCCGCTGCCGGACATTCGCGTGAATACCGCGGTGTTATTGTCTTTATCGTCCGCTTTTATCCACCTGAAGCCGTCCCAGGACAGGTCTCTTTCCCAGAGCTGCGGGGACGACAGATAAAAGTGGTTCAAAGCCATTGTGTAATTCAGCAGATCTCTGTGTTTTTCAAAATCCGTCATGAACCATTCAAGCTGCTTATTGTTGTTCCATTCCGCAAACTGACCGAATTCGGAGCCCATGAAAAGCAGTTTTTTACCGGGATGGCACATCATATACGCAAGGAAACAGCGCAGACCGTCGAACTTCTGCTCGTAGCTGCCGAACATTTTGTTTATGAGCGAGCCCTTGCCGTGCACTACCTCGTCGTGAGAAATTGACAGTATGTAGTTTTCCGAAAACGCGTACATCAAGGAAAACGTTATGCAGTTGTGCTCGTAACGCCGGAACAGCGGGTCCGTGTTCACGTATTTGATCATATCGTTCATCCAGCCCATGTTCCATTTGAAATTGAAGCCGAGACCGCCCGCGTAAACGGGCTTCGTCAGCATGGGCCAGTCGGACGATTCCTCCGCTATCATAAATACGTCACCGTGCTGACGGAAGATCTCCGTGTTGAGCTTTTTGAAAAACGCTATTGATTCGTAGTTTTTGTTCGATCCGTCCGGCGCGGGCGTCCATTCCCCCGGCGCCCTGTCAAAATCAAGGTAAAGCATGGCGGCAACGGCGTCCACGCGCAGGCCGTCTATATGATATTCGTTCAGCCAATACAGCGCGTTTGAGATAAGAAAGCTCTGGACCTCCTCGCGTCCCACGTCAAAGAACCGCGTTCCCCAGACTTTATGCTCTTTTCTGTCGCTGCCCTGATATTCGTAGCACATACCGCCGTCAAAATCGGCAAGCCCGTGCGCGTCCTTTGAGAAGTGCGCCGGCACCCAGTCAAGCAAAACGCCTATGCCGGCTTTGTGGAACTCGTTTACGAAATACATAAAGTCCGCCGGCTCGCCGAAGCGGGAGGTTGGCGCATAAAATCCGCAGATCTGGTATCCCCAGCTGTCGTCAAGCGGGTGCTCCGCCACCGGCAGAAGCTCTATATGAGTATATCCCAGCCATTTTACGTATGGAACGAGAAAATCCGCAAGCTCGCGGTAGGTGCAGTACGTTCCGTCGTCGTGACGCTTGACGGAGCCGAGATGGACCTCGTATATGTTTACCGGCGTTGAATACGGCGGTTTGTCTTCGGACGCGTACATCGCCTCGCCGCGGTGTTCAAGCCAGCCGCCGTCCTCCCAGTGAAAATCCGGCAGCTCGTATAAATACGAAGCCGTTTCCTTATGCGTGCCGTCAAAAACGGCGTACGGGTCGGCTTTGAAAGACGCCCTGCCGTCTTTTACGAGCATATATTTATATCTTGTCCTGCAGCTGTTGTCAAAATCTATCCTGGTGTAAAGCTCCCATACGCCGCGGTCGGATATTTTGTTCATGGGCATATCGGCGCGCCAGCCGTTGAAATCGCCGGTCACGTAAACGGCGTCCGCGTTGGGCGCCCAGGTACGGAAGACCGTGCCCGTATTGCCGTTTTCGTCCTTCGTCTTATGCGCTCCGAAAAATTCGTAGGCTTTGAAATATGTACCCTGATGGAAAAGGTATAATTCGTTGCTGTGATCGTATGCCATTTTTCCCTCCGAAGTTTTATTTGTTTCTATTATATCGTAAAATTGTACTATTTTATCTATTTTTTTAATAGCTTATTTGTTAATTTTTATAATTTTTGTCTTGACAAAACCAAAAAATGATATATAATGAGTATTGCGGCGTCGGAGCGGGCACGCTTTGACGTTACCGCAAAATAAAATCTAAATCAATATCTCCTTAAAAAGACAGTAGGAGATAGAAAAAAGAAGGAGAAAAAACATGAAAAAAGTATTAGTAATGCTGCTTGCTGCCGTATTGATCCTTTCATTCGCGGCCTGCACTGCAAAACCGGCGGAACCGCTTGCCGACAAAGACCACGAGCTGTGGGTAGCGCACGGTCAGTATCTGCTTGCCGACGGCACGCAGAACGCCTGGAACGGCAAAGACGCATCCCTGTATGAAGCGTCCGCTCTGAAAGCCATAGCGCTTGACGACGTAAAAGCCATAAGCGAAGAGCTGTACAACACGCTTTCCGGCAAGGAAGTGAAGTATCTGTACACGATAGACCTGCTCTTCGGTACAAACGATGCCGGCTGGACGACCAACTGCTTGATAGACGGCGTTCTCTACAAGGCGAACGGCTCCTATGCGTTCAAGATCGCACAGTGCTCCTCCGACGTAGACGGCGATACGAAAGTCTACGCAGAAGATCAGTGGATCTCCGACCCGAAGACCGCTAACGTTGAATCCCTTACACCGAAGACGGCGTTCTATCCCGTATGGCAGGAAGAAGCCGATGCTAACGGCTTCACCTGGGCTTCTAACCCCGTAGTTATCGGCGGCGCGGGCCTTTACACGCTCGTTATAGCTCAGTACAAGAACGCTTCCGCTGCGGGTAAGCCCGGATACGGCGTAGGCCTTGTTCTGAAAGAGAAGAAGGACGGCATCGCGTACGAAGAGATCAAAACGTGGGTCGCAGCTGACCATACGTACGGCGTTATCGGCAGCTTTGCCGGCAGCGACTGGAGCTCTGACGTTGCAATGACCGCCGCGGGCGACAACAAATGGACCGCGGAAGTTGACCTCGCAGCAGGCAACGAACTCAAAGTCCGTGCGGACGGCGCATGGGATTACAGCTGGGGCCAGGACGGCAACAACATCACCGTTGAAGCTGACGGCACGTACGTTGTAACCATCACGTTTGACGCTGAAGGCAACGGCGCGGTAAGCGTTGTAGCGAAATAACAGCAATTTATAACTGCAAGGGGGCTTTATGCAAAAAAGCCTCCTTGCTTTAATCGAATAATACGGAAATCACGGGAGGGCGCTTTTATGAGGCTTAAAAAAACGGTATGCGCGGTATTATGCGCGGCTTTTTTGCTTGTTTTGCTGCCGAATCTGTTCTCTTGCGGCGCAAAGCTGCCGGAATTTGAAGATTTTACCGATAATTATATTGACGTCCTTCCGGAAAATGCAGAAGACGGCTTGACGCTGCACGCGTTCAACTGGACGTATAAACAGATAACCGCAAACCTTGAAAGTATAAAAAACGCGGGCTTTAAAAACGTGCTTACCATGCCCGTGCAGCAGCCGAAAAGCGGCGGCGCGTCATGGTGGGCGTTTTATCAGCCGCTGTCCATGACGGTGGGCGAAAAATCAAGCCTCGGAACAAAAGAAGATCTGAAAGAGCTGTGCGATAAGGCGGAAGGCTTCGGTATATGCATCCTTGCCGACATCGTCGCAAACCACATGGCGACGACGGACGACGAGGGGAAAGAACCGGACGGCACGCCCACGGTCTCGCCTTTTGTAGAGGGGTACGAGCCGGTACTTTACAACAACAGGAACGAAGATACGGACGGTAACGGGATAACGTTCCATCACAACAAAAACGCGTCGGGCTCCGGAGCTGAAACACAGTATTACGCATACGGCAATCTGCCCGATTTAGACACGTCAAACGAATACGTTCAGGGCAGGATACTGAGCCTGCTCAAAGAATGTATAGACGTAGGCATAGACGGCTTCAGATTTGACGCCGCAAAACATATCGAAACCCAGTCGGACCCGGATTATCCGAGCGACTTCTGGGACAACACTTTAGCAAAAGCAAAAGAATATTACAAAGAAAAAACCGG
>JAEEGW010000162.1 GCA_016280525.1 Clostridiales bacterium | reverse complement strand
GAGTCGGATATAACGAGCATCGTTATTCCGTGGACCGTGAGAAAAATTGACGAGGACGCGTTCGTGGACTGCAAAAATCTCGTATCGGTAACGCTGTCCGAAGGGCTTGAGTCTATTTCCAACTCGGCTTTTTACGGCTGTGCGGCGCTTAAAAGCATAACTTTGCCCGCGAGCTTGCGCGGCGTGTCAAGCTACGCGTTCAGAGGCTGCATCTCGCTTGAAGAGGTAGTTATATTAGGCGACACGAGACTTGAAAACGGCATATTCCAGGACTGCACTTCTCTTAAGTCCATAACGGTAAAGTCGCCCGGCAATGAGACTTACCCTTACGGAAGCTCGATCTGCCCGCAGGAGTCGCTTCAGACGCTCGTTTTAAGCGAAGGACTTACGAAAATAGGTTCGTGGGCATTTGCGGATACGCCGGAGCTCAAAGAGGTATATCTTCCTAAGTCGCTTACTGAAATAGATTCCTGCGCTTTCCTGCGCTCGGGCATCACAAAGGTATATTACGCCGGAAGCGAAGACGAGTGGAAAGCGATAAATGTAAAAAGCTCAAACGAACCGCTCTCTGACGCGGAAATAGTATATAACTACAAATAAAGGGAATGGATAAAATGAAGATCACAAAAATAATTTCTCTGATCCTTGCAGCGCTTTTCGTTATTTCGGTATTATCCGGATGCAACCTGGCAAAGATCGCCTCCGGAAACGCCGGCAAAACAGACGACACCGACGGCAGACCTACGGGTGCGCGCGCCGAGGCGGATACTGCTTCTCTATCGAAAACGCTTGAGGGCGCGAAAGCCGGCGACAAGTTCACTCTCGGCTCCTGGGAGCAGGACAACAACACAAAAAACGGCGCGGAACCTATATCGTGGGTCGTTTTATATCAGGACGTGGGCAAGGTCCTCGTCGTGTCGGAATACGTGCTTGAACACACTTATTTCAAAAAAGCGGACAAGGACGTAAAATTTACGAGATGCTTATACAAAGACTCCGATCTGCGCAAATATTTAAACGAAGATTTTTATAACAACGCGTTTACGGATAAAGAAAGAGCCGTGATACTGAAAGCAAAAATAACGACGCCGTACGTTGAAGATTATCAGGCTTTGAGTTATGAGACGGAAGATTTTATATTCCCTCTTTCCGTTGACGAGGTCTTAAGATATATTTCGGGCAGCGGCACGCTGATACACGGCGTTCCTACCGAGTATGACAGAGAAAAATTCAAAAGCAGTCTAAGCGATCTTTCCGGCGTTCCGGGCATAGAAAAAGCGATGTCATGGTGGCTGCGCGACATGGGAAGCAACAGCAAAAGCGCGGCGTACGTCGCCGGATTTGAAAGCCGCCCCGGCACTTACGGATGGGACGTTGACTACAAAAGCGGCGTCCGCCCCGCGATGTGGATCGTATATAACGAAGCGGAAATGAACGGCTACGCAAACGGCACGGTACAGCCGAAGGCGAACGCGGAGCTTGATAAAAAGATAGGCGCGCTGAAAGTCGGAGATAAGGTCGAATTCGGCGTTTACGATATGAACCCGTATCAGCTTGACGGCTATGAAAAAATGAGCTGGACCGTGCTTGACGAGGACAGCGAAGGCTTCCTTCTGTTTGCAGACGACTATATCGGACAGGTCGCGTTTGACGACGAGAAATCTGAGTCGTACGATCCTAAGGAATCAAACTGGGAAAGATCCACGATGCGCAAGACGATAAACGACGATACGTTTATAAACGGTCTGTTTGATCCGTGGGAAAAAGCGAAGCTTATAAAAACTCACGTCGTAACGGAAAACAATACCGGCTGGGAACGCGACTGCGGCGGACCGACGGATGACTACCTGTTCGTTCCGTCTTTGGAAGATATAGAAAAGTATTTCCCGGACGAGAGCACAAGAGGCTTATCCGAGGTATCGTACTGGCTCCGTTCTCCCGACGCGTTTGCGCCGAATATTGCCACAATAACCTCAAACGGCAGCAAGTACACGAAAGATCCGATCGGTTACAGCGGTTTAAGACTTATGATAAGAATTAAGAAATAATCTTACATACACGAGGACAAAAGCATGAAAAAACTTATATGTTTATTACTTGCCGTCATTATGACGGCGGCGGCCTTTGCCGGATGCGCAGGCAAACCGGAAGAGACGGGCACATCGCCTGCAGAGACTGGCAATTCCTCATATCCCGGAAAAACGGACGACACGGCGGCGGAATCAAAAGATCAGCCGTCAAACCCGGTCGACCCGCAGGTCTCCGCGCAGTTTGAAAACCTTAAAGCGTCGGACACTTTCACTTTCGGCACCTGGGAGCAGGACGGAAAAAGCGGCAGCGAACCCATAACGTGGGTCGTTCTGCGCCAGGACGTAGGCAAGATGCTCGTTTTATCCGAAAAACTGCTTGAATACATGTGCTTTATTGCGGGAACGGAAGAAAACAAATATCCGAGAGGTCTTTACAAGGATTCCGATCTGCGTACGTTTTTAAACGGTGATTTTTACAATAAAGCGTTTACAGACGACGAAAAAGCCATGATACAGTCCAGCGTTATAACGACGAATTACAAGGACGAACACTATAACGAGCTGACGTATCAGACCGAGGACAAGGTCTTCGCTTTATCAAAAGACGAAGCGGCAAGATACGTCTGCAGCCTGGGCGCGACCGTATTCGGCGTACCGACGCAGCGCGTATCAGACGAAAATCCGTATAAAGTAAGCAACGTATCAGGTGTGAACGGCGTTGAAAACGCCATGACGTGGTGGCTGCGCGACATGGGCGTGGATTCAAGCAAATACGCATCCGTCATAACCGCGAACACGACGCGCAAATACAATAACGACGACGAAGTCTACGAAGGCGGCGGCATGCGCCCCGCTATGTGGATAGTGTATAACGCGGCGGATGCGGAAGGCTATGCGAAAGGCGAGGTCAAACCCAAAGAAGACGAGCAGTTGAACGCAAAGATCGCCGCGCTGAAAGTCGGTTCAAAGATCCAGTTCGGCGTATACGACAACAACTTATACAGCATGGACGGATTTGAAACGCTTTCGTGGACGGTCATAGACGAAGACGACATAAGCTTCCTTATCCTATCCGACACGAATGCCGGAAGCTCTTACAGCGTTTTTGACAACAGACAGGATATAGAAGATACGAGCTGGGCTGAATCGTATCTGCGAGCTTACATAAACAGCGACGAATTCCTTGATATGACGTTTACCCCGCAGGAAAAAGCGAAGCTGATCCTGACTCACATTACAACAAGCGGCGAGGACAGCAGAGACGGTGGCGCGGCGACGGACGATCTTCTCTTTATTCCCGACGTCAACGACGTTGAAAAATACTCCTCTGTATTTTCAATAAATATAAACGCCAAATACTGGCTCCGCTCTCAGATGTCGTGGGCGCCTTACATAGCTTTCGCCTCCGGCAACGGTTCGGTATCCTCCTCAAATCCCGATAAAACGTACGCAATAAGACTTATGGCACGCATAAAAAAATAATATGAAGGAAGGATCGATATGAAAAAGACGTATAAGATCGTGACTTTGCTTTTGACGGCGGTTTTTCTGCTCGGCACGTTTATTCTGCCGATCAGCGCGGGAGCCGCGACGGTTATCGATATAACCGCGGAAATAACCGGCCGGACAACTCTTTACGCCGGAGAGGTATTCGTTGACGGCGAAAGCGATATGAGATATTTATATTCAGACGACGTGACGCTGTCCAAAACGGTGATGGAAGCGATCGCGCAGGGCTTCGGCAGTTTTGCCGACGGCGGTTTTGCGTCTCTCGTTCCCGATTTGTCAGACGGTATCACGGGCAGCGGCGAGCCGGCAAGCGGCAAGATCTATAAAGCCGTTTTGGAGTTCCAACAGGGCGGCACAAGGACGGAGAAAGTCTCAGAGGAGACCGATATTGCCGCGTATATCGCAGAAAAAAAGAGCGCGTTCGAGGCGGCGACGGCCGGCGGCGGATCAAGAGATATTATAGTTGAGCAAATCGGATACGAGGCGTTCTTTACGGAAAACACGTACGCGGAGATCTACATGTTCGAATATCTCGGCACAAGCTACAAATACAGTGACGACGCGATATTCATAGGCGACATTGACGATTTTGATAACCTTTACGTCGTAAGCGGTACCGTAACGCGTGAACAGAATTACAGAGTCTATTACGAGCTCGTTACCGTTACAAAAGAGGAAAGTGAACCCGTCTGGACGCCCGGAGACATAAACGGCGACGGATTTGCGGACAACAAGGACGTTGTAACGCTTTTCAGACACCTGACCGGTTATCCAGACAAGGTGATCACAGCGGCGCTCGACTGTAACGGCGACGGTCTGTCCGACAACAAAGACGTTACGGTCTTATTCAGATACGTTAGCACCAACTTCAGAAGCTTTATTTCAGATAAACCATATAAGGAGGCTTAAAAAATGAAAAAGATTTTTGCAATACTTACGGCGGCGGTAATATTGCTTTCAGCGTTTACCTCTTGCGGGATCGGCGGCGGCGCCGACGTCAGCGGCGGCGAAGATACGAAAGCCAATAGCAATACCGAAAAATCGGAGAACCCGGTCAACCTGAACGGAGATACGATATATCTGACCTATGAGAGAAATTTCAAAGATATGATCTATAAGGAAGATATAGTTGACTTTCATTCCAATACGGTATTTAATATGAGCGATATCAGCTACAGTCACGACGGTGAAACAACTTATCAGATACGCATGATATATTTTGAAGGCAAGTCTATAGAAGAGGCTATGGAGGGAACGGAATCCGAGCCGACGGATAAGACCGCAAACGGGATAACTTATAAATACTATGAATCCGACGCTGTTTTTTCGGACAAAACGCTGCCGTGCCATACGTACGTTTATAATTTTGAAGACACGACATACTGTATAAGCTTTATTTCGGAATACGATATGACCTCGCTTGAGACGGTATTCATGAACAACGTACGTTTTGAAAAGAGCGAATAAAATAATGTAATACAAAAAAAGGCGGCGACCGCCTTTTTTTGTATTTATATTAGACCGTTATTTCAAAAGCATACTCATAAACCGCTTCGTGAACATCCTCTCGGATACGGCGGTAACGACTTCCGCGTTGTAGCTGTCTATCAAAGGCATTGATTCGTACGTCCTTCCCTTCTGATAGAAGATGACCTGCCCGTACGTTTCGTTGTTTGCGGTACAGCAGTGGCAATGGCATTTTACGGTCGATACAACGTAGTCCGGCCAGACAGCCGCGGCTAACGCGACGGCGTCCGGCAGATCCACCATGTGCGCGCCGCGCGTGTCGAGATTGAACTGCAGTATGACCTTCGTCGCCTGCTCCAAGAACTTTCCGGCTTCGTTTCCGTGAGACAGCGCAAGAAGTTCCGCTTCGTCAAGTCCTATTTCACCCTCGCACATATCAAAGCCGATTATCGTCGTCGGGACGCCTAAATCGAGCATCACCGCGTACGCCTCCGCGTCTATGAACACGTTGAATTCCGCAACGGGCGTCGCGTTGCCGGAGCCTAAGCCCGGCGTACCCATTGTCCAGATATGCTTTACGCGGCTCATTATCTCTCTGTCCGTCATTATCGCTATAGCGATATTCGTCGCGGGACCGAGCACGACGAGCTCCACCTCGTCCGGATTCTCGGCGACCGTGTCAAGGATGAATTCCACCGCTCTTTTGCTCTCCGGCTTTTTGTCCGGATGAATTATCCCGCGGTCGCCCATACCGTCCTTGCCGTGAACGGAAATGGTCTCTTTTCTTTCCCTGAAAAGCGGGCGGGACGCGCCGACGAATACCGGAGCGTCGCAGCCGCACGTCTGCAAGGTCATCAAAGCGTTGTCCGCCGCCTGCTTTACGCCGACGTTTCCGGCTACGGCAGTTACGCCGAGTATCTCTATATCTGGCGAGAACGCCGCGATCATCAGAGCGGCGGCGTCGTCCGACGCGGTATCGGTATCTATTATGAATTTTCTCATTTTACGTCACCTCAGATAACGACGAGTCTGTTTTCCGTCTTCTGCTCTATTCTCTGATGTGAAGACAGATATTCGTCAAGTATCTCTCTGCACGACGTCGCGACGATACGCGGCTTATGTATCTTCGTAAGCTCGTCGACGGGTATGCCGAATCCGATCTGCGTGTTAAAATAATGGAATCTCTGAAGACCTATCGTATACGTTCTGTTGTCGTCTATCGGAACGCCGTCAAGCGTGCACGTGATGAATTCGTGCGTTTCACGCGAATATATTACCTGCATACCCTCGGAGAACTGATAGAATTCGCAGTGCGCGCCTTCCCAGACCTCGTCGCGCAGCATATATTTAATCATCTTTTTAAGCTGCTCGCCGGTAACGGTCAGCATATATACCTCGTCGTCGTACGGGAAAGCGGTCACAAGATCCGAGAACATGACTATCGGTCCGAGCTCTTCGCATCTTACGCTTCCCGAGCCCAACAGCATGAGGTCTATGTTGAGGCTCTTTTTTAGTATATCTGCAAACAGGTCGCCGAGCTCCGTTTCGCGGATCCTTGACGGATGCGTGAGTTTTTTGCTGAATCTCGTTACTACTCTGCTGTATTTTTCATCCGTTTTGGATTTATACTGCAAAAGCAGTTTTTCAAGCGCGTCGTCGTGCGGGCAGTGCTCGGTATCTATCGGTATGGTCTTCCACGTATAGTCGTACACGCAGTTGTTGTCAGTGTCTATCTCAATGTCGAATCTGCCTATCTGGTCCGTGCCGGTGCCGGCCTGAACTATGAGCACGTCGTTTACTTTCGCCGGCTCGTCTATGAAGGTATGGGAATGTCCGCCGATTATAACGTCAACGCCCCACGCGGGATCGAGCTTTGCGGCGAGTTTTTTGTCCTCTTCAAAGCCGATATGCGTCAAAAGCACGGTAAAGTCTATATCCGTTGCGTTATAGGCGTTGCAGATCTTTCCGACTTCCGCCGCGGCTTCCTCAACGTTTACGAACGTTCCTACAAGACCTTCGTTCTTCGTCTGCGCCAAGACTTCTTCGGTTAAAATACCGATGAAAAGTATCTTCATACCGTCCACTTCGATTATGGTATGCGGTTTGAAAAGGCGCGCGTGATTCGTGCGGATATAAAGGTTTGCGTTGATTATCGGGAATTTTGCGCATTTTTCAAGGAACAGAAGATGCGCCAAGCCGTAGTCCGTTTCATGATTTCCTATCGTCACCACGTCCGGCGATATCATATTCATTATCTCTATCGTGGATATGCCGCGGTACTCGGAATCTATAACGGATCCGCGGAACATATCGCCGGCTATGCAGTAAAGCGTATTCGGCTCTTCTTCGCGGACTTTTCCGATATAACCCGATAAAAGCGAAACGCCGCCTATGAGCTTTTCACCGTCCAGCTCGGACAGAAAATCTCCGTGCATATCGTTTGAATGAAGCAAAACGAGCTTTTTTAAGTTTGGCATTTTAGACCTCCCGTATTTTAATATTATTATTTTACACTATTCTATATTATTTTTCAACCCCACAAGTGACTATTTGAACATATTTATCCGAGCGCAATATCGAGTATCATCATTACCGCAAAGCCGGACAGCACGCCTATCTGCGCCGTTAGTTTGTTTCCTTCAAACGCAGCCGGGATAAGCTCCGCGCAGACGACGGCGATCATCGCGCCGCCGGAAAACGAAAGCGCGTAAGGCAAAAGCGATCTTGCGGTGACGGCGAACATAGCGCCGAGCGTGCCGGCGACAGGCTCGACTATCCCGGACGCCTGCCCGGCGAAAAAGCTTTTCGCCTTGCTTTTCCCGGACAGATACAGCGGCATGGACACGCATAGACCCTCCGGGAAATTCTGCAGACCTATGCCCACCGCGAGCATAATAGCACCGGTGAGCGTCGCGCCGCCGCCCGCCGCGGAGCCGAAAGCGACACCGACGGCAAGCCCCTCGGGAATATTGTGCGCCGTGACCGCGGCGGCGAGCATGAGCGAGCGTTTGAAGCTGCCGTCCGCTTCTTTGAATTTTCTTGCTTTCGTAAGCAGTATATCGGATATCATTACGAACACGCCGCCGGCTATGAATCCCGCGGCGTTTACGGACCACGCGCTGTAACCGAGCTGTACGGAAAGCTCCTCAGCCGGCGACAACAGCGACCAGAAGCTCGCGGCGATCATCACGCCGGCGGAAAAGCCTAGCATGGAATCTATCAAAACCTGATTTATTCTCTTAAAGAAAAACACGAGCGACGCGCCGGCGGCGGTCACCGCGTATGTAAAAAGCGTTGCCAGAAGCCCCTGCAAAACGGGATGCAGGTTTTCAAATGAGTGCATTATTTTGTTTCTCCTTATATTATAATGTCACGTTATATTATATGGAGCTCGCCGTTCGCACGCCATTATCAAAATCTGCAATGTTTTACATAAAGTGCTATTATTTTGCAATAATACGCTATGTTTTTGCGCGAGTGCTTGACAATATGCGAAATTTATCGTGATATTTCGGCATTTTATTAGCACTCTTTATATATTAGTGCTATTTTTTACAATTGTGAAACAAATTTGTATTGCGTATTTAACATTTGAGGTTTATCATATAGTCAAACAAAAGGGAAAGATAATTTCCCCAAATCCAAGGAGGTAATTATTATGTACGGAATTACAACATATAAGAAAAACGGATACGATCCGTTCAAGGAACTGAGAGCCTGGCAGAAGAACTTCTTCAACGATGAAAACGCGGTCACCATAAAGACCGATATCAAGGACACCGGCGACAGCTACGTTATAGACGCGGAGCTTCCGGGCTACAAAAAAGAAGAGATAAACGTTGACGTAAAAGACGACATCCTCACCATCTCGGCTGAAAAACATAACGAGGTAAACGAAGAGGAAAAGAACGGTTATATCAGACGCGAACGCTACTACGGCTCCGTATCAAGAAGCTTCAATATCTCGGAGGTCGAAGCGTCGCAGATCACCGCGAAACACGAAAACGGCGTTCTTACGCTCACGCTCCCGAAGAAAAAGGAGCAGATCCCGCAGTCTCATAAAATTGAGATAAACTAAATAAGAATCCAAAAAAACCTGCCCGTAAAAGGGCAGGTTTTTTTATGATCCGTAAGGATCAATTCACGCGCTGAAAGGCGCAATTCACGTGCGACGCACAATTCACGGCGCGTCAGCGCCAATTCATTTTTTCACCATCTGTCATATAAATAACCGTATTCGGCAACTATTTTTCTGAATTCAAAAGTATCTTCGTGTGAGTAAATAGTGATACCGCTTACGCATTCATCCATAAAATCGGAATGCTCGAATTCTTCCGTCGGAGTACATTCACCGTATTTATCCGGCATTGTGACGTCGTCACCCGTTTCGGTTATTATTTCAGTATCGGATATATCAGTATTTATTGTATCTGTTGCTTCCGGCACACCGGCGCATCCGGCAATTAATATCATTATTAAAATTATAATATATATAAGCGTTTTTTTCATAATAGGTACCCCGGCGCCTTTCAAATTATTATATCGCAACAACCGTGACAACAGGAGCGATGTTTGCAAGTATCAACATGACGGAAGAAACTATACAACCTGCCGAAAGCAAAATGTTGACGATCATAAACGCGACGATCACAGTGTTTTTTGCTCTTACGCTGTTAGCGGTACGTTCAGTAATAAACGCAAAAAACGTACCGGGATCGCCGTAGGTAAACGAATTTTTCGGTATCCTTATTACTGACGTGGATTTTACACGCAATACGAAATCGTCACCGTCGTCGGTTATTGAATTCATATTGTAATACGTGTACGAGTCTGCCATACCGTTATCCGCGTACATCTGTATTCCGTCGTCGTCAAAAACGTAATGCCAGCAGACGTCCCTGCCGCCGAAAGCTTTGTATTGATATTTTGCTCTGAATTCCGGCAGCGAACGAATCCTTATGATCACCCACATAAGCATAAGCCAGCAAAACCAGCCGAGATCAAGGTCGTTGCCGTTTACTTTATTAAAGCCCGTAAAAACATACGTTATAACAAAAGCCGCTGCAAAGATTGCTGATATGAAACGGCATACCTCAAGCGGACGCATAAACGGTATACACGTTCTTTTTACCGTTTTGCTCAAAAACGCGCGATCCACGATCAGATCATTTTCAAAAAATACGTTTTTTTCTATCAGTTTGATCATTCATAAATCTCCTTATAAATACTGCATTTTAAAATGAATTTCACCATTCTGTATATAAGAGGCAAATTACTGTCAAAAAATTTCAAAAATCGCGTAAATAAATTACACGTTTTTTGGTGATATTTCTTTGATTTCTCTGAAAAAATTTAAGTGAATTGCGCTTCGCGCGTGAATTGCCTATCCGGCGTGAATTGCGCCTTGCGGCGCGTGAATTGACGGCTTTGCCGTCGTTATTTCAATATCGCGTCTATGTGCATATAGTTGCTTCCCGGTTCGGTCACGTCTCTTGTGGAGGTATAACAGAACGTGAAGAGCGGGGCTTTGCCGTTGTTTTTGACGGTGATCTTCACATTGTGTTCGCCTTGTTTGAGCAAAAGTTCCGCTCTCTGCTCTCCCGGCGAGCGGTGATACGCGGGCAGATGCAGACCTACGTCCGCGTCAAAGAGCACTTCTCCGTCAAGCTCTAACTTCACCGGGCGCTCGCTATTGCAGATAAGCGTCGTTTTTCTGGTCTGCGGCTCATATAATGTAGTTTCGCATACGTGCTCCGGCGCGTCGCCGTCAAGCTTCACGTTGCAGCCCGCCTCGTAACGTTTTTTACCGTTTATTGTCCATACGTTCGGGCGCAGGACCGTGAACGGCAGTCTGTATTCACTCCAGACCGAGTTGTCGTTTATCCTCGTTATTTTAAAACATATTCGGTTGTATCTCTGCTCCGGCATATCTATAGCTTTAAGCGTCAGAATAGCGAGCTCCGCTTCGCCCGGATCTATTAAAAGCTCCGGTCCTCTGACGCAGTAAAAATCGTCCGGACTGATAAGTTCCGTTTTGATCCGCCAACTTCTTTTGCTGTTGTTCTGTATTTCAAACGATACGGGGCAATCGTGATCCGGCGCGCAGTACGGCGTGTCAAAATAGCGCAGCGTTACGTAAACGCCGTCCTTTTCGTTTGACGTTAAGTTATATCTTTGATAATTTGCGTCCGTACGCGACGGCGTTGCGGCGATGATCGCTTCTCTGTCCGCGTACTTCAGCATATTGTAAAGCCGGATAGACTCTTTTGTCAGCTCGTCAAGGTCCTTCGGCGCGGGCAGCCCCTTTATCATGGCGGAAACGGTTATAGCGTCACCTATCGGCTTGCTCCATTTTTCCGGGATATAAGACGTTCCGTACATAATGCCGAGCGTTGCGGCTGCCGTGGCGACGGTGCAGTCCGTGTCGTAGCCGAGATTTACGGTTTTCAGTATAGCGTCCTCAAAATCTTTGCCCCACAAAATACCGCAGACGCCGAAAGCTATGTTCTGCGGCGCGTAAGTGAAGTTCGGCGAGCCGTATTTTGAAAGAATCAGCTCTCTTGTTTCAAGCAGCGTTTTTCCTTCCCGGAAAAGCTGCAGAGCGTACGCGACGGCTTTATATACGTTTGACTGCTCGGGTATGCACGCAAGCGCGGATTCTATAAGCTCCTGCACGTCGTCGCAGACGTAGGCTTTTGCCTGAAGCGCGGCGTTGAATATCTCGCCGTTCACTCCCTCGCCGCCGGCGTGGTCGACTATCGCGTCGCGCACGGCAAGGCTTGCCGCAAGCTCCGGGTCGCCCGCGGCGACCGCCGCCCAGATCTCCGAGCGTATCGGAGAGCCCATGCAGTCAACGAAAACGTTGTCAAAACTGCCGGAAAACGGAGGTTTGAAGCCCTGGCGCATATTCGTTGACGCATAACCGTATTCGTCAAACGGGAAAAACACGTGCTCGCGCCACGCTTCCGCAATATCGTCCGCGGTTATTGCCGCGCCCTTTTCCTGCAGGACGTGCAGGTTCACGAGCTGCAGATCAAGATCGTCGTTCGGAAGCGCGCCGTTTTCGGACAGGTACATATACCATTTAAGATCAAGCACCTGCATCCGTCCCTCGACCGGACCGCCGAGCGTGCCGCCTATGTTTTTGCCGAGCCAGCAGGCATAGATCTTATCGTAAAGCGTTTTGTTATCAAGCATAGAAGCCTCCTGATATTTTTTTTCATTATATCAAAAAAACAGAAAAAATGCAAGTTATATCTTGAAATTTGAAAAAAAATAAGGTAAAATACTTTTAGGATAACTCTCTAATGAATGTAAGAGGATGAATATATGTCAAGAACGAACGATACCGAACATACGAATATGATAATGATATACGACAAGGATACGGACAAAGCCGTTGTAATAAACAGAAAACTATCCTGGAAAGGTCTGTCTTTTCCCGGCGGCCACGTTGAGGATAACGAGAGCTTTTACGAAAGCGCGGTACGCGAGGCAAAGGAAGAAACGGGACTGACGGTTTCCGACCTTGAATTCTGCGGCGTGATCCACTGGCATAACACAGATAACGGGAAAAAATATATAGTATATTTATATAAAACGTGCTGCTACGAGGGCGAGCTGATAGAAGGCACGGAGGAAGGCGACGTTTTCTTTATGAGTATAGACGATATAAAAAACACAAAGGAGGACAACCGCATAGCCGAGTATCTGCCCGTGTTTTTAGACGATAATATAAGCGAGGCGTTCGGCAAATATTCGGGCGACGACGATATAGGTTTTCCGATAGTTTATTTCTGATGATGCCGTAAGGCGATTCACTCAAAAGCAAAAAAAGACAGCTGAACTAAATCGGCTGTCTTTTTATTTGAATCAGTGAATTGGCTTCGCCGTGAATTTACGCTGACGCGTAATGAATTGGCTTCGCCGTGAATTGTCCTTCGGACGTGAGAGCTGCCCCCTCAAATCTGTGATTTGATGGGAGGGGACAGGGGGTTTGGGGGTGTTGAGGGGTGGCCCGGGGTTCCCCGAAAACGAGGAACGAGTTTTTGGGGGTTCACGGGTGGGAACCCCCAAAGAATGTCGCGTAGCGACACCTTATTTATTCTTTATTATTTATTCTTTATTCTTTAAAACGGGCGATCAATGATCGCCCCTACATTTTTTTCGGACGATCAATGATCGCCCCTACAAGCGGGAGGGGAGACCCCTCCCCTACAAGCGGGGCGTCGAGGCGCCGTCCCCTACATTCTTAATTAGTTTGAAACGTAATCCGTATATTCCGCAAGCTCGGTATAGGGATAGTAAGTATAAAGAATCCTGTCGTATTTATAGCCGAGGTTGCCTAAGTCCTTGCAGCCCCACTGGCTGGCGCCGACGCCGTGGCCGTTGCCGCTGCCTATGAACGTAAAGTCGCTTGAATTGACCGGCGCCGTCTGTCCTATCGTCTCAACGGTGCTGATCAGCACGGTCTGCGACACGAGCGAAGAGGACGTTTTTACCGTTATGCGCTGCGGCAGATACTGCTGTTTAAGTCCGCCCTCGGTCATTACGTTTATGCTCTCTTCACCGCTGACTGTTTTTATTCCGTTTTCGGTCATTACGTATATGCCGCTTACCGTCTCTATCAAAGTATGATTTCTTCCGTCGTCTATTACGCCGTTATGCGCTATCACGAAATTCGCGGCGTACATAAGACCGGACAGCGCCGCGCGCACGTTCCTGCAGCGGTTTACCGTAACGCTCACGCCGTGAACGTCCGTTATGGTTATTGAATATACGTACGTCGAATTCTCGCACAGGCGGTTTATCCTCACGTCCGCTATCGCGTCCGTAAGCGTTGTATACCCCGCCGCTCTGACTTTCTGCAAAAGCTCCTCCGGCGTTGCGGTAAAGCTCCAGGCGCCGTATTTGCTTACCGTAAGGTCTTCCCACGGCGTCATCTGTCCTACAAGATACTTGACCGCGTCCATATTCCATACCTCGTGCGCTGCCGCCATACTGCCTCCGCCCAGGTCGGTATAATACGTTGTGACGGGTTCGCCGTCGCACAGAAGGATCTCGCCTTTTGTCTGCATAACGCCGTTTATGACGTTGTTGTTGACTCTCTCAAAGCCTTTGCAGACCTGGCAGTCGCTCGTACTGCACACGTCGCAGTCGTACGCTTTATGCTTTGCGTGTTCGTGACTGTTGGCGATAACGAACGTGCGCGCGCAGACTGAAAACGCTTTCATCGTCTCGGTCGGCCAGGTGTTGTATATCTCCCACGGAACGACGCATATAACGTACGTTTCAAGCTCTGATATAAGTATCATCGTAACGCCGTCGACGCCGGACGATTTATACCGTCTGAATTCCATAACGCCGTCGTACAGATAGCCTTTTTCCGTTTTTACGTAATTTTTTGTCTCGCCGTTCTGTATACAGTAAAGTCCGAGACCGTATTTGCTCTCGGTCATATCAAAATCAAACAGCACCTCGGCCGTTTCGTAGTCTAAAACGGTCAGGGACGACGGTGCTGGAGAGACGACCTCGCACTGGCACTGCAGCGCCTCTTCTATAACGGTTTGCTCGGACTCCGCCGCGGATACTGACGTATACGCGCCTATTCTGATATAGTATCTTCCGTTTATATACGCGGGGTACACGGGAACGTTTAACTGCTGTGCTTTATCCGAAAGAACGGAAAGCCCGTTTTCCGCATCTTCCATGCGGTCAAAGCCTTCCGTTGCCTGTAAATGATATCCGCCTGCGACAGTATTTGACGGCGAGCTGTAATAGTACCAGTCCGATGACGACGATCTTCTCAGATTTCCCGTTTCGGATACCGACACGTCGCCGTTATAAAGCGTCCAGATATATTTAAGCTCGTTTTGTTTCGTCGTTTCATACAGCTCAAAGCCGGGCGCGCTGTTCTGCGCGCGTACTCTGTGACTGTCCTGCGTCGTGTCGCTGAAGGAAAGGCCCACTCTTACAAGATAATCGTCTTCTTTGAAGACCTGCTTTTCCGCCGCTTCCTCTTCTATATCCGCCGCCTGCGCGGATAAGATAGCCGCTATGATCACACCGC
Organism: Clostridiales bacterium; assembly: GCA_016280525.1. Taxonomy (GTDB): domain Bacteria; phylum Bacillota; class Clostridia; order Oscillospirales; family CAG-272; genus UBA1248. The sequence continues at coordinate 10,819 of JAEEGW010000162.1, read as the reverse complement.
CGAACAAAAGTACTGCCAATACGATACATATAACTCTGACGATAATGATCTTTTTGTCAACTGTGGCGTTCTTTTCCGTATTGTTTTTCTTTTTATTCGCCAATTGTAAACTCACCCCTTATAAGTACTTCCGTTGAGTTCTGCAGCGCGGCTATGCCGGAGCCGTCGGCGTACGATATTTCTATAAGATCGCCCGTTATAACGTTTTCACCGTTTTGCAGCGTTTTATTTGCGGACACGTCCTTTACCGCGCCTGCGGTCTTGCAGAATGCCGCCGCCTTGCCCGATCTGACTATCACCTCGCACTTGCCGTTTGCGGTCACGCGTTTGCCGGCGGAGAGGCTCAGCGATACGAATTCCGCGCTGGACGCCGAGCCGGACGGACCGCCGTTTGACTGCGAAGCGATGACGGACGCGACGTAATCCCTGAAGCTCTCGTTTTCCATGAGAGCGGACACTATCTCGTCAACGGATACGCTTTTTACTTTTTCGTCAACGTATCTTTCGTACGACGGCGTGAGCACGCCGTTGATATACGACAAAGATACGAGCGGGTCGTTTTCCGTGGAGTAATCCTCCGTCACGCCGAACGCTAAAGTAGTCATAAACACGGCAAGCAATATTACGGTCACTGCCGCTTTTTTTATCAATTCCGCTTTGTTATTCATACACGTCCCCTCAGATATCCATTTTTACCTGCTGTGCGTTTATATCGAACTCCTCAAGCACAGAGCCGGTCGCCGGCAGCTTTATCTTTCTGTATTTTGAAATGCTCTCGTACGGAGAATCGGTCTCGCGGAACGCCGCCGCTATCTTCTGTCCTTTTTTGAGCGAGAACAGCGTTACGCCGCCGGCCGTCCTTGTGGGTTTGACCGGTATGAGCTTCGTTGAAAACAGTATCGCGCGCTTCGCGTCGGAGACGAGCGCTATATTGAACGGCTCGTCCTCGTAAAACGCGGCGACGAGCGGCGATTTTGTTGAATAAGCGCCGGTCAGCTTCTTTCTGTTGCCCTTCGTCTCGTACGCGGACATCGGAACTTTTACGCCCTTGCCGTTTTCAAACACGTATATCATATTGTGCTTGTCTTCGTAGCCGTCTAAAACTTTCATATAAACGGCGCGCTCTCCCTCATCAAAGCCGAGCTTTGCGGGGATGTAGTCGCCTAAATCCGACGCTTTGCACGATTTGAAATCGGAAAGCTTTGCGCGGTACATCTGTCCCTGATCGGATAAGAAGATAACCGATTTTATATTCTCCGAATTTTGCCGGCAGAGGATATAGTCTCCGTCCTTGAACAGATGATTTTCTCCGCTGCGCAGAGACGTTAGCGGTATCTTTTTAAAGAATCCCTGCTTTGTGAACACCGCGCAGATGTTGAAGTTCTCCACGTCTTCTTCTGGCTTGTATTCCGGAAGCTCCGCGCTGTCGTAAATTATCTCCGTTCTTCTTTGTATGCCGTATTTTTTCTTTATATCCGTAAGCTGCTTTATGATGATGTCTTTCATCCTCTTCTCGCTCTTTATGGTGTCTTCCAGGTCTTTTATCTCTTCCTGCAGCGAGGAGATCTCTTTAACGCGGTTCAGGATATATTCGCGGTTGAGATAGCGCAGCTTGATCTCCGCGACGTATTCCGCCTGTATCTCGGTTATATCAAACGCTTTCATCAGGTTAGGTACGACGTCCGCTTCCTTTTCCGTTCCGCGTACTATCGCTATGGCTTTATCTATATCAAGCAGTATCTTGCCTAAGCCGAGCAGCAGGTGCAGTTTGTCGCGCTTTGCGTTGAGATCGAATTCAAGCTCGCGCTTGACACAGCCCAGCCTGAATTTTATCCATTCAAGCAGTATGTCGTTGACGCCTAAAACGACCGGCTTTTTGTCGATTATAATATTGAAGTTGCAGGCGAACGAATCCTGAAGCGACGTGAGCTTGAACAGCTTTGCCATGAGCTTTTCCGGGTCCGTGCCGCGTTTGAGATCGAGCGTAAGACGGAAGCCGTCGAATCCTATTTCGTCGCGGACGTCGGACAGCTCTTTTATCTTGCCTTCCGAAATGCCTTTCGTTATTTCCTCTATTATCTTTTCGATAGTAGTGGAATAAGGAATTTCAAGCACGTCTATGCAGTTGTTTGATTTATCGTAAACGTACTTGGAGCGCATCATAAACGAGCCGGCGCCCGTTTCGTATATCGTCCTCATCTTATCTCTGTCAAACACCAGCTGTGCTCCGAGCGGGAAATCCGGGCCTTTAATAATATCAAGCATCCTGTCCGGCGACGTTTTGGGGTTTTTGATAAGCTCTATCGTCCCGTCGCATACCTCGGCGAGGTTGAACGAGCAGATATTCGTCGCCATACCGACGGCGATACCGGTGTTTGCGGAAACGAGTATGTTCGGGAAAGCCGTAGGCATAAGCACCGGCTCTTTTATCGAGCCGTCGTAGTTGTCTATCATATCCACGGAGTTTTTGTTTATGCCGCCGAGCACCTCGCGGCAAATAGGCGCGAGTTTGCATTCCGTATAACGCGCCGCCGCTTCTTTTAAGCTGCTGCTGTACTGCTTGCCGAACGATCCTTTTGAATCAATAAACGGATGAAGAAGCGATTCGTTGCCGCGTGTAAGACGGACGAGCGTGTCGTATATGGACTGGTCGCCGTGCGGGTTGAGCTTCATCGTCTCGCCCACTACGTTTGCGGACTTTGTCTTCGGTCCGTCGAGCAGGCCCATTTTATACATGGTAAAAAGCAGTTTTCTGTGCGCGGGTTTGAAGCCGTCTATCTCCGGGATGGCGCGGCTCAGAATAACGCTCATGGCGTACGGCATATAGTTTGTTTCAAGCGTGTCAACGATAAGCTGATCTTTTATCTCCGCTTCAACAACTTCTTGTTGTATTTCTGTTTTCTTTTTTCTTGCCATTTTATACCGTCCTCACGTTAAATATCAGCGTCCTGATAGTATTCTTCGCTGTGCGCGGATATAAATTCTTTTCTGCCGTCAAGATTCGTTCCGAGAAGCGTGTCGAACATCTCGTACGTCTCCTCTTCGTTGCAGGGCTGTATGCGTATGAGCCTTCTCGTCGCGGGCGCCATAGTCGTCAGCTTCATCATATCCGGCTCGTTTTCGCCTAAGCCTTTGCTGCGCTGGATAGTTACTTTTTTGTTGTCCAGCTTTTTCATTATTTCCACTTTTTCGTTATCGTCGTATGCAAAATACGTGTCCTTGCCGCAGGTTATCTCATAAAGCGGGGATTCCGCAATATAAATATATCCTTCGGAGATAAGCGTCGGCAGCAGGCGGTAGAACATAGTCAGTATAAGCGTTCTTATCTGGAAGCCGTCAACGTCCGCGTCCGTGCAGATTATTATCTTGTGGAAGCGCAGATTGCTTATATTGAACGCGGATTCGCCTTTTTTGCCGACTTTTATCTCCGCGCCGCAGCCGAGAACTTTAACAAGATCCATTATGATCTGGTTTTGCAGTATCTTTGCGTCCGTGCTTTTAAGGCAGTTGAGCGTTTTGCCGCGTACGGGCATAACCGCCTGGAAATACGGGTCGCGCGCGAGCTTGCAGGAGCCTAACGCCGAATCGCCCTCCACTATAAAAAGCTCGCATTCGCTCGGGTCGTTACTGCGGCAGGGCACGAATTTTTCAACGCGCTTCGTTACGTCCGTCGCCGCCGGCGCAAGCTCTTTTACTATATTGGCTCTCGCCGCCTCCGCCGCTTCTCTGCTTTTCTTGTTTATGATTATCTGCTTATACAGCGCGTCCGCTTCCTGCGGCTTTTCAAGGAAGTATATCTCTAAGTTGCGCTTTATATAGTTAGTCAGAAAATCGTAGATGAATTTGTTGTTTATGGATTTTTTAGTCTGGTTTTCGTAAGAACAGTAAGTCGAAAAGCTGTTTACGATTATTACGAGCGAGTCCGCTATATCCGAAAACGGTATCCTCATATCAGCTTTCGCCTTGCCCACGGTCTTCGCGTATTTGTCGATAGCCGAGGTGAACGCCATTCTTACGGCTTTTTCCGGCGATCCGCCGTTTTCAAGAAAGCTGGAGTTGTGGAAGCACTGAAGAGCCGAGACGCCTTTCGTGAAGCAGAACGTAAGCTCGAATTTCACTTTGTATTCCGGCTTGTCCTCGCGGTCGCGTCCGACGCCCTCGGAAGTCCAGAACACGGGCGGCGTAAGAACGCTTTCTCCCGCAAGCTCTCTTAAATATTCTTTGATACCTTCTTCATAATAGTATTCCGTTTTTTCAAAACTGCCGTCTTCGTTCTGGCAGCTTATGCAGAATCTGAGCCCGGCGTTTACTATCGCCTGTTTCCTTATAATATCGGAAAGCTCGTCGCGCGGTATTTTTATATCCGTGAAGACTTTTAAGTCCGGTTTCCATTTTATGACCGTGCCGGTGCGCTTTTCTTTTCTGCCAAGTTCCGTTTTGGTCAGCTCGGTCACAGCGTATCCTTCTTTGAAATCTATTGAATAAACGTATCCGTCGCGGTACGATCTTACGTTCATATATTCGCTCGTGTACTGCGTGGCGCAGGCGCCGAGGCCGTTTGTGCCGATAGCGAACTGGTAACTGCCGGAATCCGAATTGTTGTTGTATTTGCCGCCGGCGTAAAGCTCGCAGAAAATGAGTTCCCAGTTGTATCTCTGCTCCTTGTTGTTGAAGTCGAGCGGGATACCGCGGCCGAAGTCCTCCACCTCAACGGAGTCATCGTTATACAGGGTAATATTTATTAAATCGCCGTAGCCTTCCTTCGCTTCGTCGATAGAATTGGACACTATTTCAAAAACAGTCTGTATAACGGCGTCTATCCCGTCCGAGCCGAGCATGACACCGGGTTTGAGCCTTATTCTGTCCGGTCCTTTAAGTTGAGTTATATCTTCATTTGATATAGTTTTTTTAGACATTTATACGCATCCTTTACTATATATTGTTGTCAAGAGATTTTTATACATATATATTGTATCATAATATTGTTAATAAAAAAAGCATTGGGGATAAAATTTTATAGTTTGCATATCCGATCAGACACATTGACAAAACAGAATATTTGACCTTTAATATTGACAAGCGGGCATAAATGTGATAGAATATAAAAAAATCAAAGGGAGGACGACTGTGAAAAAAATAACAGGCATACTATGTATAACTCTTTCGGCTCTTATGTGTTTGTCCGTTCTTTACGGATGCGCGGAGCCAAAGAATCAGGGCACGGTCACAACGTCGGCAAACAACGACGACGTGACTACCGTTGAAACGGCTGAAGAGACCGAGCCGGCGGAAACGTATTATATTCCGGAGCTCAAATACAACAACGAAACGTTTACCGTTCTTTGCCCCGGCAAAGGAGACGGCGAATGGGAATGCAAGGACTTCTGGGCGGAGACGGACAGCGACGACCCGGTCATAAGCGCGGTTTTTTCAAGAATGTCTTTGATAGAAGACAGATTCGGCGTTAAGATAGAGATAATCGAAAACGCGACGAGAAGCGGCATAGGAAGTCTTGTCAAAAAGGATATTTCGTCCGGCGACAAGGAATACGACCTTGTAATGCAGGTCATGTCGAACGCTTACACGCTTGCGCAGAGCGGATATCTTATAAACCTTGAAGAAGTTCCGTATCTCGATCTTAAGAGCGACGTGTGGGATCAGTCGTATCTGTCGCAGTCCTCTATCGGCGGCATAAACTATTTTGCCACCGGTGAGATAACCACGATGGACAACGACGGCACGTGGGTCATGATGTTCAACAAAAAGCTTGCCGCAAACCTTGACCTTGATATTTACACGCTTGTAAAAGAGGGCAAATGGACGTTTGACAAACTGCTTGAACTCGCAAAGGATTTCTACGAGGACTTAAACAACAACGGTCAGGCGGATGAGCAGGATAAATTCGGCATCACGACGACCATCGACTTCATACAGGGACTTTTCTACGCGGCCGACGGCAGAATTATAAGAAAAGATACCGACGATATACCGTATCTCGATTTCAACAACGAACGCAACTCCGCGATAATTGACAAAATCATTGATATTTATTATGCTAAAAACAGAGTGACGTTTGACTGTCACGACTTTACGCACGTCAATCCGGCGGCGCACCTTATAGCGCAGGAAATGTTTGAAGAAGACAGAGGACTGTTTTACTCGGAGGTTATGCAGTGCGCGATAAGGCTGCGTGAAATGGAGACGGACTACGGTATTATTCCCTGCCCGAAGTTTGATGAAAGTCAAAAAGAATATACGACTCACTCCGTTGCCGCCGTCACGCTGTGCGCTATGATAACGAGCAATATGAAAGCCGACTCCAAAAAGCTGGAGAGAGCTGGTATGATAACGCAGGCGTTAGCCGTTGAGGGCAAAAACATACTGACGCCGGCGTACTACGAAAAATCGCTTAAGACAAAAGGCGCGCGCGACGCCGAATCATACGATATGCTGCCCATAATTTTCGCAAACCGCGCCTGCGATATAGGCTATATGGCGGAGGAAAACACGGTTGCTTCACTTTACACGTCTATGAGAAATATGGTCAAAAAAGGCAATAACGAGATCGCGTCCGCAACGCAGAAAAGCGCAAAACGCATAACCAAAGCTTTGAACAAACTTGTTGAAGATTTTGAAAAACTGAAATAATTCATTTTGCCGTTACCCGTGTTTTTCTCACGGGTAGCGGTATTTTATTTTGCGGAAAGGATATCATATGAACAAAAAAGAACTGATAAAGACCTTTGAATCTCCGGGTGCGGAATACCGCGGCAAGCCTTTCTGGAGCTGGAACGGCGAGCTTGAGGAAAAAGAGCTTAAACGTCAGGTGGACGTTATGAAGGAAATGGGTCTCGGCGGCTATTTTATGCACAGCCGCGCCGGGCTTATAACCGAGTATTTAGGCGAGCAGTGGTTCGATCTGATAAACAGCACGGCTGATTACGGGCAGTCCGTCGGTATGGAGTCGTGGCTGTACGATGAGGACCGCTGGCCGTCCGGCAGCGCGGGCGGCAAGGTGACGGTCGACCCGCAGTACAGGATGAAATCCTTATATATTTTTGAGTCTTCCCCGGATAAATATGAGTACAAAGACGATGAAATATGCGTTTTTGAAGCGGAGCTTGAAGGGCTGAAGCTCGGAGAATACAAACGGATAAAACCGGAAGAAGTCAAAAACGTGTCTTCTGATAAAAAAATCCTGCAGTTCAGGATAATACCGGACAGGCCGAACAGCAATTTCAACGGAACGACGTATATAGACACGATGAGCGAAAAAGCCGTTGATAAATTCATTGAGCTGACGCACGAGGAATATAAAAAACGCTGCGGCGACCGCCTTGGCAAAAGCATAAAAGGCATTTTCACGGACGAGCCGCACAGAGGCCACGCGATGGACAACAGGACCGAAATAGACGGCGTTATATCGTGCGCGACGGCGTATACGGACGATCTTTTTGAGCAGTTCAGAATACGTTACAGCTACGACCTTTTCCCCGTTCTGCCGGAGCTTTTCTATCAGAAAAACGGCGAGCCGGTTAACCGCGTTAAACTAAATTATTTTGATCTGGCGTGCAACCTTTTCGTCGAGCGGTTTATGAAAAAAATAAACGACTGGTGTAACGAAAACAATATGATCTTCACCGGTCACGTTCTTCACGAGGACTGCCTGACCAACCAGACCGTACCTAACGGCTCGCTTATGAGATCGTACGAGCACATGGGTTATCCCGGAATAGACCTTTTGACCGAGCACAACCGCTGTTACTGGGTCGTTAAGCAGCTATCTTCCGCGGCGCGTCAGGTTGGCAAAAAATGGCTTTTGTCCGAGCTTTACGGCTGCACGGGCTGGCAGTTCAATCTGCGCTCGCACAAGGCGGTCGGCGACTGGCAGGCGCTTTTCGGTATAAATCTGCGGTGTCAGCATCTGTCGTGGTACACGATGGAAGGCGAATCAAAACGCGATTATCCGGCGTCCATCCTGCATCAGTCTCCGTGGTATAAAGACTATTCGTTTGTAGAAACGTATTTCGCGCGTTTCGGTCTTATGATGCAGCAGGGCAAGCCGTTATGCGACGTGCTTGTACTGAACCCGATAGAAAGCATCTGGTGCAGGGCGTATCTCGGCTGGGCGCAGTGGATAAATCCCGTTTCGCCTCTGGCGCATGAGACGGAAGGCGCGTATCAGAAGCTGTTCAATATCCTGATCCGCAACCACATAGATTTTGACTATGGCGAGGAGCAGATGATGATACCGCGCACGGCGGTGGAAAAGACCGCTGACGGCGCGATACTTCACGTAGGCGAGGCTTCGTATAAGACCGTTATAGTGTCCGGCATGATAACGATAAGACCTACGACGCTGAAGATCTTAAAAGAATTCAAGGACGCGGGCGGTAAGATCGTATTTGCAGGCGATACGCCGAAATACGTTGACGCGGTTTTATCGGACGAGCCGGAAAAGCTTGCGGCGGAGTGTGTAAGAATACCGCTTGAAGAAGAACCCGTCGTTGACAGCGTGCAGATGACGTGCAAGCCCGGCGGCGCGCACGGGATACACTCGATATTCATAGAAGACATAGAAGGTAAAAACTGCGGCGACGTATTCGTTCAGGCGCGTTACGATGCGGAAGCGGATATATATATCGCCGCGATACTGAACACAAACCGCGAAAAAGCGACGGGTGCGCTCAATTTTACAATGGATATACAGGACGATTACCAAAGTATGGAAGACTGCTACGAGCCGCAGCTATGGTCGCTTGAAACGGGAAAACGTTACAGCTTGCCGTATGAGAAAACGTACCGCGGCGTTAGGTTTGAACTTGAGCTTGAAGCGGCGGGATCGGCTATGGTGGTCTTCACGCGCGGCGGCGAGAAGCTTGATACGCCGAAAGAGGTCTATACAAAAAATATGTATTTTATCACCGGCAAGTTTGATTACGTGTGTGACGAGCCGCAGGCGTGCGTGCTTGACTTTGCAAGGTGGAGAGTACCGGGCGGCGAGTTCTCGGATGAAGCGGAATCGCTGAAGATAGACCAGAAAGTGCGCGATCATTTCGGGATCGAACACCGCGGCGGCGAGATGCTGCAACCGTGGTACGCCAAACTGCACGACAAGAAGGTTTACGGCGATATTGAGCTGCAGTACACGTTTGATATTGAAAAAATGCCGGAGGGCGACGTTTATCTGTGCGGCGAGCGGCCGGAATTCAATTCGTATTTCATAAACGGCGCGGCGCTTACCTGCCCCGACCCGGACGATTTCTATATAGACAACTGTTTGAAGAAAATGCCCGTGCCGAAGGACGCGCTGAAGCCGGGCGAGAACGTAGTGACGGTCAAGGTCGCGTTTATGAGGACGACGAATATTGAATCGCTTTATCTTATCGGCAGCTTCGGCGTGAAGATAGACGGCACGAAAAGAACGCTCACTTCTCTGCCGGACAAAGCGGATTTCGGCGAGACGTACGACCAGTCAATGCCGTTTTACACCGGCTGCATAACGTACACGGTACCGAACCGCAATTTTGAGCAGCCGGAGGACGGCGAGCGCGTTATAATAAAAGCGGACGATTTTGCCGGAAGTCTCGTCAAAGTAAACGGACAGATCCTCGCGTGGGAGCCTTACGAGGCGGATATAACGGACGCGGTGAAAGCCGGAGATGATATAAAGATAACGCTTGTGGGAACAAGAAGAAATCTTTTCGGACCGCTGCATCTGGTCCCCTTGTTCCACGGCGCGTACGGCCCCGGCCACTTCGTCACCGGCGGCGGTTCGTGGACGGACAACTACAATCTCATCCCCGCGCATCTCGGAAAGGTAACGGTTAAAACTGTAAAGTAGGGGCGATCATCGATCGCCCGCTTTTCATCCGCAAAAAGCCCCATTGATAAATGGGGGGATGGTGGGGTTTGGGGCGGTAAGGGGGCGACCGGGGTTCCCCGAAAACGAGGAACGAGTTTTTGGGGGTTCACGGGCGGGGAGCCCCAAGAGCGCCGGTACGGCACACAATTCGTCGCGCAGCGACACCTTACCTATTCACTATTCACTATTCACTATTCACTATTCACTCGGGAGGGGAGACCCCTCCCCTACATAATTCTTAATTCTGAATTCTTAATTTTTTTGATACGTTTTGCCTCTTTTTTCGTCTTTATAGGTGAAAGCACAAGTTAACGGAGCACAAAATGAACGACAAAGAGATAATCGCGTTATTCAATTCACGCGACCAGCGCGCGGTCGCGGAGCTGAAAAACAAATACGGCGGTTATATAAATACCGTGTCATACCGCATTTTAGGCGACAGATCTGACGCCGAGGAGTGTGAAAACGACGCGTATTTAGCCGTATGGAATACGATCCCGCCCGAGGATCCTTCTGATCTGGGGGCGTACGTTTTCCGTATCTGCAGAAATCTGTCCGTCGACAGGCTGCGGCAGAGCGCGGCGCAAAAGCGGAGCGCGGAGATCGTCTCGCTTTCCGAGGAGCTTGCCGAGTGTGAAAGCGCCGAGGACGAATATATACAAAGCGAGCTGAAAACCGCTATAAACGCGTTTCTTAAAACGCTTAAAAAACGCGACCGCGATATATTCTTATGCCGTTATTATTTTTCCTACAGTATGAAAGAAATATCGGACAATTTCGGTATTGACGAGGGTTACGTGCGCACGGTGCTTTCACGTATCAGAGCAAAGCTGAAAGAACAGCTTAAAAAGGAGGGGCGTATATGAAAGGGGATAAAATTTACCGCGCAATAGGCGATGCGGACGAAAAATATATAAAGAGCGCCGAGGCGGCGTTTGGATCCGGTAAAAGCCG
>JAEEGW010000161.1 GCA_016280525.1 Clostridiales bacterium | reverse complement strand
GCGCGTCACTGCCGTGACTGTGCTTGATTTCTTTCGACCGCTGCGCTTTCCTCGCTTTGCTTAATCTTCCCCCGGAAGCGCAAAGCTCGTCTACCCCCCTGTCCCCTCCCGTCATTCTACGAATGAGGGGGCGCAAACAATAGGCGCGCGGGGCGTAGGGGTTCCCCGAAACCGAGGAACGAGTTTTTGGGGCTCACGTAAGGGGGGGACGCCCGCGCGCAGCTTACGGGAACCCCCATTGCTCACTATGTTCGCAACGGGGAAACCCTGTTACGCCGCAAAGAAAGCCCCGTTAAAATAACGGGGGGAAGGCGGGGGGGTAAGGGGGGCGGTAGAAGGGGGGTGGGGAGCCCCAAATGTGCGCTTTAGCGCACACAATTCGTCCCGAAGGGGCACAGGTTTTTATTCTTTATTCTTTCTTATTTCTTCTTTATTATTTACGGGCGACCATTGGTCGCCCGTCTTAATTTTCATTTCTTTCGCGTTTTTTCAAAAACATCTTGCATTTGCCGAAAAAATATGGTATGATATAATGAAAAATTGTTTAAGGGTGATTCTTTTTGAAACAGAAATTTATAGAACAGGGATATATAAGCGCTACGCACGGTGTGCGCGGCGAGGTCAAACTCGTCGTATGGTGCGACGATATGGCTGACTTTTTCCGGCTGAAAAAACTGTATCTTGACAGCGAGGGAAAGAAAAAATACGATATACAGTCATCGCACGGCAGCAAAAACGGCGCGGTGGTGAAATTTGCCGGGGTCGACACCGTGGAAGACGCGGCAAGGCTGAAGGGCGGCACCGTATACGTTGACAGGGACGATCTTGATATCCCGGACGACAGGATACTCGTCTGCGACCTTATCGGTCTGCCGGTGATAGACGCGGACAGCGGGAAGATCTACGGCACACTTTTATCCGTTGAAGAATATCCCGCGTCGGATATTTACATGGTCAAGACCGGATCGGGCGTCGTTCAGGTGCCGGACGTGCCGCAGTTTATCAAAAAACTGACGGATACCGCGATATATATCACGCCTATACAGGGGATGTTTGAATGAATTTTCATATAATGACGCTGTTTCCCGAAATGGTGGACACGGTCCTTTCCGAGAGCATCATCGGGCGCGGCAGAGAAGCGGGCGTTATAAGCGTAAAGCTGTATAACATACGCGACCACGCCAATAATAAACACAATAAAGTTGACGATACGCCGTACGGCGGCGGTATGGGTATGCTGATGGCGGCTCCGCCTATATGCGAGTGTCATGACGCGGTATGCGCGGACATCCCCGCGGATTCAAAAAAATACACCGTTTATATGAGCCCGAAAGGCAAGATACTTGACCATAAAACGGCGCTCAGACTTTCGGAATATGACGATCTTATAATACTCTGCGGGCATTACGAGGGCGTGGACGAGCGCGCCATAGAAGAAGTCGTAGACGAGCAGATCTCCATAGGAGATTATATACTGACCGGCGGCGAGCTTCCGGCGTGCATCCTGGTAGACTGCGTCGCGCGTCTTATCCCCGGCGTCCTCGCGGACAGCGTCTGCTACGAGGACGAGAGCATAGCGTCCGGCATACTCGAATATCCGCAGTACACGCGCCCGTACGAATACAGAGGCAGAAAAGTGCCGGATATACTGCTGTCCGGCCACCACGAAAACATAGCAAAATGGAGACGTGAACAGGCGGTCAAAATGACGGAAGAGAACAGACCGGACCTGTTGAAAATTAAGAATTAAGAATTCAGAATTAAGAAAATCGTACGATCCTTTGTAGGGGAGGGGTCTCCCCTCCCGCACGGGTCAACAAAATAAATTGCACGAACAGACGTAGGGCGGGGGCTTGCTCCCGCCGCACGGGTCAACAAAAATAAATCGTGATCAGAGGCTTTTATGGCGGAACAGGGAAAGAAAAACAGGATAAAGCACAGCGCGTTTTTACGCGCTTTATCCCGCTTTTCCGAAAACGCCTCGAAGAGAGCGAAAAACAGCCTTATAGCGCGGCTTTTATGCGGATATTTTGCGTTGGACGATAAACTGAAATCGTCCGCCGCCGCGCGCATCGTTTCCGACCGCGGTCCCGTGACGAGCGCGCTTTCATCTCTGCGCGACGGTATATGCCGCGTGTTCTCAACAAGTCCGGTAAAGAACAGATTTACAAAATTTTTAGCGGACCTGCTGTATATCCGCACCCGCGACATAGGCATATATATGTTTTCCGCCGGGCTTTACGCGGTCATAGAATATCTGATAATCAGATACGCCGTAGCAAATACGGAGCTTGACATATCCGTGCTTTACGGCGGTGCGGCTGTAATGGCGGTGTCTTTGTTCTTCTTCTCCGGAAGATCTCTCGTAAACACTTTCATAAAAAATAAAGTCTTATCGTTTGCGGTATACGACCTCATCGGCGCGGACAGGAACCGGCTCGTTTCCGGTGAAGTGAGGATCAAAAACGCGAGCATCGCGCTTCTTCTCGGTATGCTGACCGGCGCTCTGGCTTTCTTCGTTCCGCCTTACCGCGTGGTCCTGTATATCTTATACGCCGCGGTGATCTGCGCGGTGTTCTTCACGCCGGAATCCGGCGCGGTGCTGATGATAACGTTTTTGCCGTTTCTGCCGCTTAAAACGCTGCTTACTCTTTGCGCCGTCACGACCGTTTCGTATCTGTTCAAGGTCCTGCGCAAAAAGAGAGAACTGAGATTCGGCACGCTTGATATTTTCGTAATGCTGCTTGCGGCGCTGACGCTTTTCGGCAAGATGATAACCGCAAAAACGGATTCTTCCGGTACGGATTCCCTGTATCTGTTAGGGATCGCCGGATATTTCGTCTGCCGCAACCTTTTGTGCAAGCGTCAGTGGCTCGACCGCGCGCTGCACGCCGCGGCATTATCCGCCGCCGTCGTGAGCTGGTTCGGACTTCTGTTCTATTTCTGCGGAACGCCGGAGCAGATGATAGCCGCGCGTTCGCTTTACGTCGGCGTCGGCGGGGAGATGACCGTTTTCTTCGGCAGCTCGCTCCCGCTTGCCGGATATACCGTCATAACGGCCCCGCTTATCTTATACTTCGCGCTTGAAAAGAAACGCGGGCGCATACTTTATCTGCTCAGCTTCTTTGCGTCGCTTGCGGTCCTTGTGCTTACGTTCAAGGTCTACGCCGTTATCACATTCGTTTTTGTTTCCGTGATCGTGCTTGCTGTTTACAGCAAAAGGACGTTTATTTTCGCCGCGTTCGCCGTACCGCTCGCCGTGCTTACCGCGGTGTTCATGCCGCACAGCTGGCAGCTGGCGGTATATGAAAAGATATACACGGAAAACGCGCTTATTTCTAACGTCTGGTCGGGCGTTATGAAGATGATATCGTCTTCGCCTTTCGGCGGCTTCGGCATAGGATCATTCAATTCGGTCTATCACGGTTACGCTTTGCCGGGCTACGGAGCGCAGAACGGCGCAAAAAGCATTTATCTGCAGCTATTCGCGGAGGGCGGAGTTATGCTCATGCTCGTGTTTGCCGCGTGTCTTTTGCTGTTCTTCATGTTCTGTTTTTCCGCCGCGTCCGGCTCCGACAAAAAAGCTGATCTGCGCAGTATATACGCGCCTTTGACCGCGGTGCTCGCGGCGTCGGCTTTCGGACTTACCGAAAACCTGCTTTCGTCCGAGCTTATATGTCTTCTCATGTTTTCCGTAATGGGCTGCGGCGCCGCCGCGGCCGAGATAAGCCGGAGCGAGAGCGAATACGAGCGCGCCGTGCAGAACTGGCAGGAGGTGTAGTATGAAGAGTAAAAAACGTGCATTTATAAATCTGTTTGATATATTATTCATTCTTATCCTCGCCGCGATCATAGCGCTTACAGCCGTATTCGTTTCGCCTGACGGAAAGACCGTTACGGTCGATTACACGCTTATAGTTACCGGGGGCGATGCGGACGCTCTGTCGGAAGGAGACTTGCTGACGGCGATATCCGGCGGCAGTCTCGGCACAGTCACAAAGGCGGAAAACGGCATAATATCCGTGTCCGCGGAAGCGGAGCTTCACGCAGGCAGGTACTTTACCGGCGCCTCCGCGTTAAAAGAGGGCGAGGAGTACGTTGTCTGCTCGGGCACTGCCAGGCTGATCTGCACTCTTGACGGGATAACGAAGAGGTGAAGAGTATGAAAAAGAAAAGTTTTAATATAACGGACGTCTTCATAATCCTCATCCTGGTGCTTTGCGTCGCCGGTATAG
Organism: Clostridiales bacterium; assembly: GCA_016280525.1. GTDB lineage: Bacteria > Bacillota > Clostridia > Oscillospirales > CAG-272 > UBA1248. The sequence continues at coordinate 2,360 of JAEEGW010000161.1, read as the reverse complement.
CGGTAAGAGCGTTTCGGCTGACGGAAGCGAAAACGGAAAAATATCATAATTACCGCGTGTCGTTCACGGCTCAGCTCGATAGATCCCAGCTTGACGCGATAAACGCCGGCGCTTCGCTTAAAGACGGCAAAAAAACGCAGTTCACCCTGCTTGAAGGCTACTGGATAACGGAAAAAGAGAACGGCATAGATTTAAGCGGCGAGTTTCTCGTTTACGGCAAAGTCACGGAAGCGGGTTTTGAGACGGAAAACGGGCGCTATTTCAAAGGCGATACGGTAACGGTTAAGGGAGACGGGCTTGATTTTGAGGCTGCTTTGACGGATTTTGAAAAGCAGTAAGGTAAAAAAAGCGCGCTCTATGTCAAAATATTATACAAACAAACCCTGCGAAGATAAAAAATTATGCATATTTACCATTGATTTTATCGAATTTGTTTGATATAATTCATATAATATCAAAGGTGTTTGTTGATTTAAGGAGTAATATAATGATTTCACGCAATGTAACCGTAAGAATACCGGTAGGACTTCATGCTCGTCCCGCGACGTTCTTTATCCAGAAAGCTAATTCGTTCAAGAGCTCCATTTGGGTCGAAAAGGGTGACAGACGCGTAAACGCAAAAAGCCTTTTAGGCGTTCTTTCCCTCGGCATAACAAAGGATACGGACATCACTCTCATCGCTGACGGCGTTGACGAGATAGACGCTTTGAACGGCCTTGAAGAGCTTATAGAGACCGGTCTTTCAGAATAACAGGACGCGAGAAAAAAAGCGCGGCGGATATGATACCTGCCCTTACGGACGGGGTATTTTATCCGCCTTTTTGTTAATATGGAAAACAGACGAGAATACCTGAGAAAAAAAGCGCTGCGGCTGCCTTTGAGCCCGGGCGTTTATATAATGAAAAACAGCCGGGGTGAGGTCATTTACGTCGGCAAATCCGCGGCGCTCAAAAACCGCGTCAGCCAGTATTTCCTGTTTTCTTCAAAGAATACGAAAACGGCGAGCATGGTGTCAAACGTCTATGATTTTGACTATATCCTCTGCGACACCGAAACGGAAGCCTTAGCGCTTGAAAACAGCAAAATAAAGCAGTATTCGCCGAAATATAATATAAAACTGAAAGACGACAAAACGTATCCGTACGTAAAGATAACAAACGAGGAATACCCGCGGCTCGTCATGACGAGGAAGCGCGTATCGGACGGCGGCTCGTATTTCGGACCGTACACGAATTCCGCAACGTGCAGAAATATCATGCGTTCGGTAAGCCAGGCGGCGACGCTGCCCGTATGCAAAAAGACGTTTCCGAAAGACATAGGCAAGGGCAGACCGTGCATTTACTACCAGATAGGCAAATGCTGCGCGCCGTGCTCCGGCAAAGTCAGCGCGGACGAGTATAAAGAGCTTGTAAAAAGCGCGGAAAGCATATTGAACGGCGATATTTCAAGCGAAAAGGAAAGACTTACGCAGCAGATGCAGAAAGCGGCGGAAGAGCTGAATTTTGAGCTTGCCGCCAATCTGCGCGACAGGATAAACGCGCTGCAGGCGCTGTTCAGCAAACAGAAGGTCGTCTCGTCCCCGGAGACGTTCACGGACGCGATAGGCATTTATTCCGACGACGATATGACGGTCATTTCTTTCTTCTTTATCCGCGCCGGCATGATAGCGGACACGGAATCGCACGAATTCGTCGGCGGACATATAGGCGCGGAGGAGCTTTCCGCGTTCATCGCCTCGGTCTACGAGTTCAGAGTGCCGCCTAAGCTCATTCTCGTATCGGACGAGCTGCCGCTGTCGGAGGCTGAAACGCTCTCCGCGCATTTAAGCGAAAAAAACGGCAAAAAAACAGAGGTCCGCGTCACGCAGAGAGGGCAGAACAGAGCGCTGTGTAAAATGGCAAAAGAAAACGCCGAGTACCGCGCCAAGCTGATAAAGGAAAACAACGACAAAGAGACCGTCGTTTTGGCGGATCTGGCGCAGACGCTGCGCCTTGAGGTCGTGCCGGACAGAATAGAATCTTACGATATATCGAATTTCGGCAACGACAATATAACCGCCGGAATGATAGCGCTCGAGGGCACGAAATTCAAAAAAGCCGATTACCGCGTGTTCAATATAAAAGAAACGGAATACGAGGACGATTACGCGTCAATGCGCGAGGCGATAAGACGCAGGATAAGAAATACGACCGTAAAAAAGTCAACGGCGTTTCCGGTCCTGCCCGATCTGATCCTGCTTGACGGCGGCAAAACTCACGTTTCCGCGGTCCGCGCCGTGCTTGAAGAAGAGGGCGTGGATATCCCCGTTTTCGGCATGGTAAAAGACGATTACCACAAGACGAGAGCCTTGTGCGACGATG
>JAEEGW010000160.1 GCA_016280525.1 Clostridiales bacterium | reverse complement strand
TACTGCTCAAACCTCACGTCGCGTTGGTTGTATAAACCGTCCTTGCTCCGGAAATCCGGCACGCCGCTTTCCGTGGAGACGCCCGCGCCGCCGAAAAAGACGATGTTGTTTGATTTTTCTATAAATTCTTTAAGTTTCCTTATTTTTTCGTCCATTTTACAGTCCTTTTAAACTATCCGTTCAATATCCTTATGCCGAGATTCAGATAACCGGCAAACGCGACCCATACGATATACGGTATCTGCAGATACGCGGCGGGTCTGTAAACCTTAAAGTAACATACCACCGTGCGTATTATCAGATACAAAAGCATAAGAAGCCATATAAAAGCCGGTAAAAACAGCCGCAGATTGAAAAATAAAATGCTCCATACGAAGTTGAAAACGAGGCTCGCCGCGTAGTAATACAGAGCTTTTTCCGCGTTTTTGTCCGTCTTCCTGTACTTCCACACCGTTGCGCAGCTTATGCCCATAAGGATATACAAGACCGTCCAGACGATCGGGAAAAGAACGGACGGCGGAGATAACGGCGGAGTGTTAAGCTCTTTGTATATATCCATGTTTCCCATCGTGAGAAGCGCGGATATGACGCCGACTGCAAGCGGCACGGCTATGCTGACCGAATATATAAGGATGTTTCTTTTTGTTTGCGTTTTCATTTTCTGCCCCCGTATAATAATACTTTACAGGTATTATATGCGGGGGCAGATAGTGTTTATTCGTTTTTATACGTTATTTTTCAGATACTTTGCGGCGTCCTTTGCGTCTCTGCAAAGTCTTTGCCCGTCAAAGCCGAGAAGCGAAAGCTCGTCGAGGACCGCCTGCGCGTCTTTCACCGCGTATTCTTTAACGGCAAACGCGTTTATTCTGCCTGCCGCCTGCTTTTCGTTTAAGCAGAGACCGTGTATGACGTACGCTCTGTCGGATGCTTTATAAGGCAAAACGAACAGCGGTTTGAGCAAGTCCACGGGGTCCGTGTCGCGGCGGAAAAACGGCTTTTCCGTCGTTATTTCTTTATACAGCTCCTCCGGTGCGTCGTCAAGATATCTTGAACCGCCCTTCAGCTGCTGGAACCTGTTTGACGCAAGAGATGCGTACGCCGTTTCAAGCAGTTCGCGCTTTTTTGCAAACGTCAGCTTCGGCAGACAGCTCAATATCAGCGCGCGGTCGCTGTCCGGGTACGATAAAACGTTTTCCGGCACGGCTAAAACGGAGATCCCGTCGCCTCCGTCGGAAAGAGAAGCGTAAAGCGCGGTAAGCGGGTCTGCATAAACTTCGGTGATCCTCGTCGGACAGCCGCATTCGTACAGCGCCGCGAGTTTTTCAAAATGCGTGCCGGACTTGAATATTTCCGGGCAGACGACGCTCATTTTCTTATAGAACACGTCCTCTTTTTCAAGCATTCCGTCGGCTGACGCCGCCGGGACTTTGCGCTTTGATGGGCAGAAAAACAGCTTTATCGCGCGTTTTTTACCGCTGTCGAATATCTGCGGATTCCTCACCTGATCAAGCGCCTGCACCATACCGTCAAGCACCTTGTCAAAATACAGTTTTTCGTTGTCGGAAAGCTCCGGGTCGGAGCATACGGCTCTGTATGATGATAACAGCATATCGGCTGACGCCGCGTCATAAGAAAACGTCTTCGTTATATCGCTTATAAGAGCCGCCGTACCGGTGATCTGCATTATTTCCATCATTTCTGCCTCCATATATTTCATTATAGCTATTATATAATAAATATCTGCAAAAATCAAGAGTTTATATGTAAATACACGATAAAATTTAACATAACACGGCTTGTTTTATATAAACAATAGTGTTATATTTTTATGGATAAATATAACGGAGGCAATTATGACAAAAGTAGATATATTTTCGGGATTTTTGGGAGCCGGCAAGACCACGCTCATAAAAAAACTCATAAAAGAAGCGTATAAAGGCGAGATGATCGTCGTTATAGAAAACGAGTTCGGCAAAATAGGAATAGACGGCGGGTTCTTAAAAGAAGCGGGAATACAGATAACGGAGATGAACTCCGGCTGTATATGCTGCAGCCTCGTCGGCGATTTCGGCAAAGCGCTCGGCCAGGTAAAAGCAGATTATAACCCGGACAGGATAGTTATAGAGCCGTCCGGCGTCGGCAAACTGAGCGACGTTATACGCGCAGTGCAGGACGCGGGAGTGGAAGGGCTTGAATTGAACGCTTTCACAACGGTAATTGACGCGTCGAAATGCAAGATGTATATGAAGAATTTTGAGGAATTCTACCGCAATCAGATAGAATTCGCGTCGTCAGTAATACTGTCGAGAACAGACGGCATAAAGCCGGAAAAGCTGGACGAGGCGGTGCAGATAATCCGCTCGCTCAACAAGGATGCGTCGCTCATAACGACGCCGTGGGATCAGCTTGACGGCGCGGTCATCCTTCAGACGCTTGAGAAGAAAAACACGCTTAAAGCGGAGCTTAAACACCTGCTTGAAGAGCAGAAGCATAAAGAAGAGCATCGCCATCACCATCATCACCACGAGGACGGCGAGGAGTGCGACGATCCCGATTGCGAGTGCCATCATCATCACGACGATGACGAAGACGAAGACGAGCACGAACACGAGCACCACCACCATCATCACCACCATGACGATGAAGAGTGCGACGATCCCAAATGTGAGTGCCATCACCACCACGACGATGACGACGACGAAGACGAGCACGAACATCATCACCACCATCATCACCACCATGACGACGGTGAAGAATGTGACGATCCCGAATGTGAATGTCACCATCACCACCACGACCACGATCACGACGCGGACGAGGTGTTCACGAGCTGGGGCATGGAGACGTCGGATAAATTCACGGCGGGCGCCGTTGAAGACTGCCTGAACGAGCTTATGACCGGGCGCTACGGCATGGTACTGCGCGCCAAAGGCATAGTCGCCGGAGCGGACGGGCAGTGGATCCATTTCGACTACGTTCCAGGTGAAAAAGAAGTGCGTACCGGCGCGGCGGACGTCATAGGCAAGCTGTGCGTCATAGGCACGGGCTTAAACAAAAAGGGACTTGAACAGCTGTTCAAAAACGCCTGACTGGAGATAAAAAATGGATATACCCGTATATCTTTTTACCGGTTTT
>JAEEGW010000159.1 GCA_016280525.1 Clostridiales bacterium | reverse complement strand
GTGTCGGATTTGCTGACGGATGACGTTCGGGTGTTGATAAAACAAGCCCATTGTTTTGCGGACTTCCGGCCTCATCGGGAACCCCCATTGCTCACCAGTTCGCAATGGGGAACCCCTCTCATCCGTCACGCTTCGCGTGCCGCCTTCTCCAACCGAGAAGGCTAACGGGAGTCCCTTTTGTCTGCTTTGCCGACACTTTCCCCGGAGGGGACAGTGAAAAATCTTGCGCGGAGTGCATATCGAGTGCGTCAGCACATATCGAGCAGACCGTTTAGGTCTGCATATCGCAATGCGACAGCATTATATCGCATTTGCGGTACGCAAATATTACGCACGCGAACACAGTGAGCGCATATCGCATTTGCGAAGCAAATATAAATAATCCATACGGACGTGCAGGACTTCTCGGTCGGAGAAGGCTAAAAAAGGGGCTGTCGCGCAGACAGCCTGAATTTATAAAGTATCAACTCCCTCCGTCACGGCGTTAACGCCGTGCCACCTTCCTCAAAGAGGGCGGCTTTACGAGCTTTTTGATCATCGTATATTTTTAGCTTTCCTCTTTCGTCAAATCCCCGTCGGTGCAGTAAACGGTATAATCGCCGGCAGAAGAATTCCACTTCTCGCCCTTTGAAATACTCTTCCAGCACGCTTTCGTTCCGGTATAAATTATATTTGTAAGATTGCCGCAGCCGCAGAATGCCAAAGCGCCTATCGACGTTACGCTGTCCGGTATCGTAACGCTTTCAAGACCGCTGCAGCCGCCGAACGCATCCAAGCCTATTGACGTTACGCCCGCCGGTATCGTAACGCCCGTAATACCGGTGCAGTAATTGAACGCGCATTCGTCTATTTCAGTCACATTATTGCCTATCGTCACGTCCTTAAGTCCGCAGCATTCGCTGAACGCACATTTACCCATTGAAGTTACTCCGTCCGGTATCACAACGCTTTTAAGACCGCTGCAGCCTGAAAACGCGTCCTCTCCTATTGACGTTACGCTGTCCGGTATCGTAACGCTTTCAAGGCTGACGCATTTGAAGAACGCGCGGTCTCCTATTGAAGTTACACCGTTACATATCGTCACGCTCTTAAGATTCCGGCAGCTGAAGAACGCGCCGCTGCATATTGAAGCTACACAGTCCGGCATCGTAACGCTCTCAAGACCGAGGCAGCCTGCAAACGCATTAAAACCTATTGACGTTACTGCCCTGCCGTCGTGTTCTTCAGGTATAACGACGTTTTCAGGCGTATTGCTGATGTCCTTCGCCTTTATTTCATAAGTATCATCTTCAAGCAGCGTGAAAGTGAAATATTCGTCCGGCGTTTCAATCAGTTTTTCTTTGCCGCAGCGTTTGCAGATATTGTCTTCGCCGTAATCGTGTCCTTCTGCCGGTATTGTATCCGTTTCCGTCTCGCCGCAGACGGCGCAGGTGCGCTGTTTTTCGCCGTCTTCGGTACAGGACGCTTCTTTTATGATATTCCATTCTCCGAAGCTGTGAACGTGCTTTTCCGGCTCGTCGGTTTCATCGGGAACCGTTTCATCCGGTTCCTCTGATACGCCCTGTTCTCCGGAGCTTAAAAACCTGAAAAGCTCTGCTACGTCTTTATTGTCAACAAATCCGTCTCCGTTAATATCGTACGCGGATTCGTATCCGTCTTTTTCAGAGCCGGACACGTATCTGAACAGGTATACGACGTCCTTGTTGTTTGTTTCTTCATCGCCGTTCACATCTCTTTTCAAAAACGAAAGAACACCGCCCGTGAATATCAGCGATGCGAGCATTGATACGGCAAGAACAAGACTGACCGTTTTTTTCACCATACACCTCGAAAAAAATCATTTTGATACAATTATTATAACACTGTTATTTGCTGTTGTCAAGAGAAAAAAATTATTTCGTTTTTGCGGCTGATCCATAAAGCGTACGCGGCAGCCGTCGTGCGCAAAAAATCTTATTATTTTCTTTATTATTATTGACTTATGCTTTATATTCTGTTATACTTTTATCAAAGGAGGTATGAAAGCCTTGAAAAAACTGCTTTGCATACTGCTCGCGTCTCTTATGCTGACGCTTTGCGCCTGCCAGTCGGGCAAAAATATAATAACCGTTTACAGCGAAGCGGGAAAAATACCGACGTACATCTGCCGGCTTTATCCCGCTGAACGCGACGACACGCGTATCGCTCTGCTTTTGCGCAGATACGACGAGTCCGCCTCGTCCGTCGCGGTCGCCGCCGCGCCGGGTGAAGAGATGACGGAGGTCTATTCTCTTCCCGCCGGATCGCTCACTTACGAGATGACCGCAGGCGACGGCCTGATCGCGTTTTTCGAGCTTACGACGTATTCGGACGGCAGCGTAAACTACGCGCTGAAAGTCATAGATACGAAAAACAACAACAAAGTCCACACGCCGTACAAAAAGACCGTGTCCGAGGACAACGACATACAGACGCGCTTCATCGTCATATTCGACGGCTGCGTTTACTACCTTACCAAATCCCTTCTGCTCGGCCGTTGCCGCGTTATGAAATACTCGGTATCAGACAAAGAGCTGACGGAATACAAAAACTACGATTTTACCGAAAACGAGCTGACCGGCGGCAGCTCCTGCACGTTCATATCCGAGAATTCCGGATATCTGACCTGCGGAGTCGTGGACGGCAACAGAACGACGCTTAAAACGTACGATCTGCACACAGGCGACCTCGTCCGTGAAAAGCCGCTGCCGTACGGCGCCGCGCTGGTCTATATGGCGGACCACGATTATAACACCGGAATGTACGCAATGTATTATATTTCCGCGCAAGGCGACGAGCGCGTCGCGGTATTCGCGTATTCGGAGGACGGCTTGCACGATATAATGAAGTTTGACGACAAGATTTACGTCACCCGCGAGGAGGTCCGGCTGATAAACGACGAAGTCTATTTCGGCGCCCAGAGCATAAGCGAGTCGGACGATACGCCGTATAAGCAGTTTGAAGGAATCATAATGAACGCCGTGAAGACCGACGCGGATAAAAAGGTCTGCCCCGGTTGTCTTGAGCTGTTTATACTGAACGGAGAATATTACGGCCTTTGCTTTGACGAAAAGCAGGCGTATGAAAAAATGGTCCTTACCAGAATAGATTAAAACGCGAAAGGATAAATAACGCTATGACAAAATACGAGCTTCCGTTAAAAATAGTCCACGGTTTTGATTTTCCGGACGATATGCCGGAGGATGCGGTGCGTGAAAATATCAGAAAAAGGCTTTTATCCTTAAAAGAAAAAGGCTTCGGCGGCATAGTGACGAACGTCGCTTTCAGGGATTATCTGAAAAGCGAGCGTTTGTGGCGCGTGCTCGGTCTCGTGCTTGAAGAAGCCGGAGACGCCGATATGCACGTATGGCTTTACGACGAAAAAGGCTACCCGAGCGGAGGCGCGGGCGGTCTTACGATAGACGAAAACCCGGATTTTGAGGCGCGCGCAGTAGTCATGATGCACGCGTTTATAGAGCCGGGGCAGTCGCACACGTTTAAATTCCCGCGCGGACACGAATTCGCGCTCGCCGCGGCGTCGTATAAAGTAAAGAGCGAAGATATTTCGCATCTTGACGCGGAAAGAGCGTACAAACGCTACGACGTTTACGGAAAGACCGAAAATTTGACGGTTAAAAACGACACTAACGGCCTTTTATTCGCCGCGTATTTCATCAAAAAACACGTTTACGAGGGCACGCACGCGGAGCATAACGTCTGCGAGTGCAGAAGATACATAGACATAACGAATCACGACGCGGTAAGAGCGTTTATAAAAAACACTTACGAAGAATACACGAAAAGATTTAAAGATAAATTCGCCGGTATGAAGCGTGAAAACGGGCTTATCGAGGCTATGTTCACGGACGAGCCGTCGCTCATGGGCGTTTACCTCAACGCCGGACTTTATCCGCCGTCCGTACACGACGAATACGACGACACGCTGCCGCTGTATCCGATGACGACGTGGGGCAAAAACATAGACAACCGTCTTTTGACGAAATACGGCGTAAACGTATACGACTGCATGATATATCTTTTCGGCGTGGATACGGAAGTTGCGCGCGACGTGCGCCGCGCGTGGTATACGGAGATGAGCCGGCTTGTTGAGCAGGCGTATTTCGAGCAAATATCGGACTACTGCGCCTCCGCCGGTCTGCCGTTTTCCGGCCATATTCTGCTTGAGGACGATATAAGACTGCACCCGATGTTCGAGGGCAATTATTTTTCGCTGTTGCGTCACATGCACTATCCGGGCATAGATATGCTGCAGTCCGTACCGGAGACGGTTTACGACATGGCGTTCACGCCTAAGCTCATATCGTCCGTCGCCTTCAACTACGGCAGAGAGCACGTTATGAGCGAGGTCTCCGCGCACGCGCAGGGCGGAAAAGTTACAGACGATCAGATGCTCTGCTCGCAGCTTTTACAGTACGCATACGGCGTTGACACTTTCACGTCGTACTACGCCGAAAACTTTATGGAGCCGGAAAAATATAATAAGTATAACCGCTGCATCGGCGCGGTGGACGAGAATATGCGCGGTAAGGATTTCACCTCTATCGCGTTATATTACCCCTACAACACCATAGCCGAAAACACGACGACGAATATAGACGGGTTGAATAAAGACGGCGATATGGCAAAGATAAAGAACGCCTGTGCGGACGGACTTATGAGAACGGTGAAGGAGCTGAACGACAATCAGGCGGTATATCATTTCGTAGATCTTGATCTGCTTGAAGGCGCGGATACGTCCGAGGGCTTTATAGATACGCCGCTTTATAACGGTGTGTTCTTTGAGTCGCTGCTCATCCCGCCCTGCACGTTATCCGACCGCGAAAAAGAGGTCGTATCGCGTATGAGATACGACGGCGTACACGTATATTTTGCGGAGGACTTCGGCTTTACGGCAGAGGATACGGACGCGATAATTTGTCTCGGTATAGAGGACGCCGTGCGCGCCGCGCAGTCTGAGGGCAAGCCGTTTAAAGTTTCAGGCGATCACAAAGGCGTCGCCGCGCTTTACAGAAACGGCAATCTGCTCCTCGTCAACGCGGAAAACAGGGATAAACAGATATACGTCGACGTCGGCTCGGATACCTCCGACGTATATGATCCGTTGAACGACGGCTACATTTTCGCCGAAAAAACGGCGACCACCCTCGCTTTCACGCTCAAAGCGTACGCAGCGGTGATCGTAAAATAATTAAGAATTCAGAATTCAGAAAGTAGGGCGGGGGCTTGCTCCCGCCGAAAAGCAATTTATAAATATGGATTTATATGATTTAATAATATACAAACTTGATATATCGGTCGAAGACAGCAAAACAAAAATCGTTATACTATTTGAGCACGACGGAGAAAAAGCGGAAGCTGTTTTCTTTAACGCAACAAAAATCAATATAGATATGTTTTCTTTGCCAAATAAAGCGTCTTTCATAAATATAAATGATAATGCCGGAAAAGGTTATCAAAGCGACGTTAGGTATTATGTCGAAGAATATGAAGACAAGAGTATATCATTTTATTGCGAAAAATATAATATTAAATATTTAAAATAATAAAAACACTTGACTTTTCCTTCAAAGAGGTATAAAATATCATTTAAATTTATTTGACTTCAAAGGTGTCGCTTCGCGACGTTCTTTGGGGGTTACCCACCCCTCACGGGAACCCCCATTGCTCACTATGTTCGCAACGGGGAACCCCTTTGCTCGGCTGACGCCTCGCCACCCCCAAACCCCCTGTTCCCCTCCATCACAGATGGGGCGGCGCAGGGAGACTTGCAGGGGCGAGCATTGCTCGCCCGCCGTTTCTTCCGGGGTTAGATACGTTATCCCGATTCGCCTCATCCACCGCAAGCGGTCCCCCTTCCCCAAAAGGGGAAGGCAAAAAGCCCGGATCATCGAAAAAATGGAGTCGTCGGCTCTACCGACATATTAATTTATAATTCTGAATTCTTAATTCTGAATTCTTAATTTTAGGAGCATCATATGTACAAAATAGTACAAAAAAGATCATTAAACCCTACGGTCACACAAATGCTGATCGAGGCGCCGCTCGTGGCTGACAAAGCGAAGCCCGGACAGTTCATCATCCTGCGCGTAAACGAGGACGGCGAGCGCATACCGCTGACCGTCGCGGGCGTCGACAAAGACAACGGGACTGTCAAGATAATATTCCAAATAGTCGGAGCTACGACAAAAAAGCTTGACAATAAGAACGAGGGCGAATACATAAGTGATTTCGTCGGTCCTCTCGGCATGCCCACACACACGGACGGCATCAAAAAAGTCTGCATAGTGGGCGGCGGCGTCGGCTGCGCCATAGCGCTGCCCGTTGCGGAAGAATTCCGCCGTCTGGGCGCGGACGTCACGAGCATTATAGGCTTCAGAAACAAAGACCTTCTTATACTTGAAGACGAGTTCAAAGCCTGCTCTGACAGACTTGTCGTCATGACGGACGACGGATCGTACGCGCGCCACGGCAACGTCACCGTTCCCTTGAAAGAAATGCTTGAAGCGGGTGAAAAATTCGATATGATAATCACCATAGGTCCTTTGATAATGATGAAATTCGTTACGCTTACGGCAAAGCCTTTCGGCGTACCAGTCACCGTTTCAATGAACCCGATAATGATAGACGGCACGGGAATGTGCGGCGGCTGCCGCCTGACGCTCCACAGAGACGGGCAAAACATAACGAAATTCGCGTGCGTCGACGGGCCGGATTTCAACGGCTACGAGGTCGATTTTGACGAGGCGATGTCGCGCGGGCGTATGTATACCGACTTTGAGCGTCACGCGTACGAGCAGATCTGCAATCTGTTAAACAAGGCGTAAGGAGGCAGTTATGGCGATAGTACAGAAAAAACACGAAATGCCGACGCAGGCGCCGGAAGTGCGCGCGCACAATTTCAGCGAAGTGGCGCTCGGCTACACCGCGGAAATAGCGACGGAAGAAGCACAGCGCTGTCTGAACTGCAAAAACAGACCCTGCGTGGAGGGCTGTCCCGTAAATATACAGATCCCGGATTTTATAGCGAAAATAAAAGAGGGCGATTTTGAAGGCGCGTACGGCGTTATAACAGAATCCTCTTCCCTGCCTGCCGTCTGCGGCAGAGTCTGTCCGCAGGAAACGCAGTGCGAGAGCAAATGCACGCTCGGCATCAGATTCGAGCCGGTGGGCATAGGCAGACTTGAAAGATTCGTCGCGGACTACCATAACGAAAACTGCAAGGAAGCGCCGGTAAAACCGCAGTCGAACGGTCACAGAGTCGCGGTCATCGGCTCCGGTCCGTCCGGACTTACGTGCGCGGGCGATCTTGCCAAAAAAGGCTATAAAGTCACCGTTTTTGAAGCGCTCCACACCGCGGGCGGCGTGCTTGTTTACGGCATTCCGGAATTCCGTCTGCCTAAAAGCATCGTCGCAAAAGAGGTAGACACACTAAAACAACTCGGCGTTGACGTGCAGTGCAACGTCGTTATAGGCAAAACGCTTACCGTTGACGAGCTGTTTGATACCGGTTACGAAGCCGTTTTCATCGGCTCCGGCGCGGGTCTGCCGAACTTTATGAACATACCCGGCGAGAGCCTTAAAGGCGTGTATTCGGCAAACGAATTTTTGACGCGCAGCAACCTGATGAAAGCGTACCGCGAGTCCGACACGCCGATAATGAAAGGCGGGCGCGTCGCCGTAGTGGGCGGCGGAAACGTCGCAATGGACGCTGCGAGAACGGCTCTGCGTCTCGGCGCGGAAAAGGTTTACATAGTTTACCGCCGTTCGATCGAGGAACTCCCGGCGAGAGCCGAAGAGGTCGAGCACGCAAAGGAGGAGGGCATTGAATTCCGTCTGCTCTGCAACCCGACGAAAATAACCGGCTACAGCAATCCCGACGATCCGCGCGATCCGAAAAACGGCTTTGTCACCGGTATGGAGTGCATTAGAATGGAATTGGGCGAGCCGGACGCGAGCGGCAGAAGAAGGCCAGTAGAGATACCGGGCAGCGAATTCAGCCTCGACGTCGATACTGTCATCATGGCGATAGGCACGTCGCCGAACCCGCTCATAAAAAGCACGACGGACGGACTTGAAGTCAACCGCAGAGGCGGCATCGTCGTAAACGAGGACGGTCTTACCTCGCGCAAAGGCGTATACGCCGGCGGAGACGCCGTGACCGGCGCCGCAACTGTAATATCCGCAATGGGCGCGGGCAAAGTCGCCGCAGCGGCTATTGATAAATACTTATCCGAATAAAATTAACTCCTTCCGTCACGGCTTACGCCGCGCCGCCTCCCCTGAAGGCGGAGGCAAAAACGGCTCCCTCTTTGAGGGAGCTGGCAGCGAAGCTGACTGAGGGAGTTATTATATACTTTT
>JAEEGW010000158.1 GCA_016280525.1 Clostridiales bacterium | reverse complement strand
TATATATGAAATAGTTGTATTCCGTTGCGGTGCAGACCGGCAGCGTCACGGACGTGTTTGTCTGATGCGACCTTAAAAGCTCGTCCGTGGTTATGCAGAAATAGTTGTAGGTAAGATAATCTTTTATCCTCTCGGGGTCCACCGGGTCGCCCCACGTCGTATCCACGTAATAGTAGTCGTCGCCGAGAAGGACGAGGTCGTAATAATGAACGTCGCCGTCGGTATCCGCGCCTTTAACGGTAAACGTCTGTATGCCGAGCCGCAGCGCCAGATACTGCGTTGCGCGCGCGTAGCCGATACATATAGCGCGGCAGTCCAGAAGCGGACCTATTGCCGAAGCGGAGCGGTATACGGCTTCGTTAAAAATATTGTTGTCATAGTCCTCGCTTGCCTCGTCCGCGTATTTCGTGCGGTTTATTATGTATTCGTACAGCGCGATCAGCTTTTCATAGTCCGTCAGCTCTTCTTTTATTTCACTTTGAAGAAATTCACTATATGCATAGTTAAGCTCCCGGGCTGTGTTTTCAGCCTGTTCAAGCGTGAAAACGTAATCGAATATAAGTTTATTGCCCTCGATCTTCGGCGTCTCGGAGAGATAGAAAAGCTCGGGTGAATCAAAGAAAACGCACTCGTATATATATTTCGCCGTGTCCGCGTCAGGCAGAACAACGTATTCCGCAAAGCACAGCGCGGCGACAAGAACTTCGTTATACAGCCTGCGTTTTTCTTTGTTCAGCGTTGACCACGCGTAGCGGCGGCCGGTATTGTAATACGGCATTGAGTGAACGGGGATCTCCGGCTCAAATTCTTCCGTGTCTTCTTCCGTCTCCGCCTCGGTCTCCGTCTCCGGTTCGGTTTCGGTTTCCGTTATTTCCGTTTCATCCTTCGTGTCCGTTTCGGTCGTTACCGGAGGTATGAGGAAAAAACCGCAGGACGGTATGAAAACGAGTATCAAAGACAGTATCAGAACTATGACGGTTATTTTTTTCATAAAAACCTTAAGGAAAAATATAATGAATTGCGCCTTGGTGCAATTCAATTCATGACGGTATGACCGTCAATTCATGATGCGCAAGCATCAATTCATGGCGCAGCCAATTCATTTAATAGTAAAAATTTGCTGCTGATTATGAATTGCGCCGCAATCGGCGCATGAATTGTTCGGGGCGAACATGAATTGAACTTTGTTCATGAATTGTCCCTCACGGGACATTAAAGGGGTTGCAGCTAAATGCGACAGTCTCCATTTTTTTATTTTGTTATCTTGTCTTTTCCGCCCATATACGGTCTTAAAACCTCCGGAATGTTGACGGAGCCGTCTTCATTCAGGTTGTTTTCGACAAACGCTATGAGCATTCTCGGCGGTGCGACGACCGTGTTGTTTAACGTATGCGGCAGATAAGTCTTGCCGTCGCCTTTTATTCTTATCTTAAGTCTTCTCGCCTGCGCGTCGCCCAGGTTGGAGCAGGAACCGACTTCAAAATACTTCTTCTGTCTCGGCGACCACGCCTCAACGTCAACGCTCTTGACTTTAAGGTCTGCCAGATCGCCCGAGCAGCATTCAAGCGTTCTTACCGGGATATCAAGCGTTCTGAACAGGTCTACCGTGTTCTGCCACAGCTTGTCAAACCACATTTTGCTGTCCTCGGGCTTGCAGACTACGATCATTTCCTGCTTTTCAAACTGGTGTATGCGGTAAACGCCGCGCTCCTCTATGCCGTGAGCGCCCTTTTCTTTTCTGAAGCACGGAGAATAGCTTGTGAGCGTCAGCGGAAGCTGTGCTTCCGGTATCATCTGATCTATGAATCTGCCTATCATCGAATGTTCGCTCGTGCCGATAAGATACAGGTCCTCGCCCTCTATCTTATACATCATCGCGTCCATTTCCGCAAAACTCATAACGCCGGTGACGACGTTGGAACGGATCATAAACGGCGGCACGCAATAGGTAAAGCCTCTGTCTATCATAAAATCGCGCGCGTAGGTCAGAACTGCCGAATGAAGTCTTGCAATATCTCCGGTAAGATAATAGAAGCCGTTGCCCGCGACTCTTCTCGCGCTGTCAAGGTCTATGCCGTGCAGTGATTCGAGTATATCCGTGTGGTACGGGATATCAAAATCCGGCACCTTCGGCTCGCCGAAACGCGTGACCTCCACGTTTTCGGAATCGTCCTTGCCTATCGGAACGGACGGGTCTATTATGTTAGGAATACGCATCATTATACCGCGTATTTTCTCCGTACATTCTTCTTCCAGCTTTTCAAGCTCCGCTAAGCGGTTGGCGTTTGCGGTGACCTGCGCCTTGACAGCCTCCGCCTCGTCCTTTTTGCCCTGACCCATAAGGGCGCCTATCTGTTTGGACAGCTTGTTGCGGGAAGCGCGGAGCTCGTCCCCTTCAAGTATATACGCGCGGTTCTGCTTGTCAAGCTCTATGACCTCGTCTACCAGAGGCAGTTTTTCAAATTGGAATTTATTTTTGATGTTCTGCTTTACGGTATCGGGGTTTTCTCTTAAAAATTTAATGTCTATCATTACGGTCTTTCCTTTCTGTTTATATCAATTTAATTACTTCTTTGTCATTCAACGTGGACGAGGAGCCACGCGCTTTTATCGTCGCCTTTCGGCACTTTGTCGCAGCCTATATATACGGTCAGTTTTATTCTTATATCGTTGTAAGTTTTGTCTTTTTCACTTCGCAGCGACTGATTGAATTCTATATGAGCGGATACGAGATTGTCCGATATGACCGTCAGCTCCGTTATTTTCGGGTATTCGTTTACAATATGGTGGAATTCGTAATACCACCTGTTGTCAAAACTTGACAGATTTCTGTAAAGCTTTGTGCCGGAGTAGAGAAACGGCTTCATCTCTTCAAACTTGAAAGCGCCGGCAACAAAGTCGGAGTATGCGAACGAAAGCTCGCAGATGCGGTCAAACAACTCCGTTTTATATTTTTCGTCAGGCGGATTCGTGAATACCGTTTTGTTTTCGTAGTTTACGGCGCTGCATTCTTTGCCGCCTGAATACGCTTTGATCTCCGGACGGTAGATAAATCCGTCAAATTCGTACAGCGCGATCTGCGGCACGGTGAAAAAAGACGGTATGCTGTCCGCATAGCTTTGTTTCTGATATTCCGGCTGCTCGTCCGCGTCTTTGCCGTTTACCGTTATGCGCGCGCCCTCCGGAGCCGTCACTTTGTGCGAAACGAGGGGGATGGTGACGGAAACGGCGGATACGCCGTAATTTTTCTCACCCGGTCCTTCCGCTAACGACACAGCCATGTCAAGCCCGCCTTTTCTTAACGTATATTCAAGCTTTGACACGGTTTCGTATGAATACGCGCCGGGCAGAGCGTCTATATATTTAAACACCGCGTTCGGGTCTTCGTATTTGCCCACTTCGCACTTTACGTATTCGGATACGGCGGATATGCCGTGTTCGTTTAACGACAGCAATACCGCGTCCATGACGCGCTCGGGCGAGGAGCTCACCGCTTCCGCAATATTGACGGACGCCGAATTTGCGGCGACCTTTACCGCTGCTATCAGATTTTTGCGTTTCGCTATGCCAACCGCGCTTTGCCGCTCCGCCTCGTCTCTTACTTCAAGTAAGTGCTGGGCTTCCGCGGCGCGTTTTACCGCCGCTTCCGCCTGCGCCTTTATCTCATATTTTTTCAGATACGAGGATAAATACACGAGTACGCCGCAGATAAGTATCATGATAACGGCTACGCAGATCACGTAGATCAGCCAGAATTTCGATATTTTCTTCATTTCACTAAAAAGCAGGTGGGAAGTCCGCGCGTGAGCAGACCTCTGTTTACTATCGAGCCGTCGTAATACATACCGGATGAGTTTCCACCGTCGAGATTCGCGGCGTTGACCGCCCCGTATTCAAGCATGACGTCTATAAGATCGGCGTACGTCGCGCCTAAAGACGCGGGCTGTCTGCCGTCTATAACGAGCAGTAGCACGGCCCCGTCCGCGCGCTGACCTATCGCGGTACGCGGGTTCAGACCGCCGCCGGTACCGGATACGGAAGACGCTTTGCCGTTCATCACGAGGATGGGGCTGAAAGACAGCGCGTCGCGTATGCCCGCGTCAAGCGCCTGCTGCCCCGTCATCGTACCGACTATAAAGACGTTGTTTTTGTTGAAGCCTATTATCTCGTATTTTTTGTCAAGCTCACCGAATACGAGCTTGCCTTTTGTTATAACGAGACCTATGGGCGTGCCGCCGTTGCCGAGACCGCCGTCGTCACGGAAACCGCCGCCGTTTATGCCAGCCGTCGCGTTATACGACTTAGCCATGGATGAAAGCGTTTTTCCGGTCACGCCTTCTTTGGTGTAGTCTCCGCAGACGCCCACGAAGAGCCGCGACGGGTCGTGTACCACCATCATTTTTCCGCTGTAAGAGGGACCGGACACGTCGTATATCTCAAGTCCGTCACCTTTTACGGAGAGGGCGCCGCTGTGTTTTTCATCTTCGGGGTCCGTTTCCGTCGCGTACGTGATCTCTTCCGTTTCTTCCGTTGCCTCCGTCACGTTTTCGTCCGTTTCGTCGTCTATTAGAGACGGCAGCGTTTCAAATTCCGTTTCTGTATCCGGGTTGGTGTTTATTTTTATGAGCGAGGGGTCTGTCGAACCCTGCTCCGCCACCACGGCGTTTTCTTCCACTATGGATTCTATCTCAGCGGGAGAGAAGTACCACGTTGCCAGAAACTTTGCCGCGGACGTCTCCAGCATGGAGATGACGAAAAGGTCGCGCGCCGTTTTGGACGGCCCGTAATTTATCACCGCAACGCCAGAAAAAATGAGCGAGGCGGCAAGAAAAAGCGCAGTCAAAACACATACCGCGATACGTATTATCACGGCAGATGCTTTTATTCTGCGTTTTTTCGTGTTTTTCATCGTTTTTCCTTATTTTTTCATTGCTATCGCGGCTTTGCATTTTTCCGCGATGTTCTTCGGTGTAAGTCCGTAGTATTCAAGTAAGGGCGGAACTTTTCCGCTTCTGCCGAACTGATCTTCAACGCCTACGCGGAGCACCGGTACGGGCGTCTTGCCGCATATCGCCTCGCATACCGCGGAGCCGAGACCGCCTATAATGTTGTGTTCCTCGGCCGTGACTATAGCGCCGGTCTTTTTCGCGTATTTGCAGATAAGCGCCTCGTCAAGCGGTTTTATCGTGTGAATGTTCAGAACAGCCGCGTCAATTCCGTCCGCTTTGAGCAGTTCTCTTGCTTCAAGAGCTATCGCTACCATAAAGCCGTTTGCGGCTATCGTGACGTCTTTGCCGTCAGCCATGACGACGCCCTTGCCAATTTTGAATTTATAGCTGTCGCGGTCGAAAAGTACAGGCGTCGCGGCGCGGCCGAAACGCAGATATACCGGACCCACGTATTTTATCGCCGCCTCTACCGCGGCTCTCGTTTCCGTTGCGTCCGCCGGGCAGATGACAGTCATGCCGGGGATGGTGCGCATTACGGAAAAGTCTTCAAGACACTGATGCGTAGCGCCGTCCTCGCCTACGGTTATGCCGCCGTGCGTCGCGCCTAATTTGACGTTCAGATGCGGATAGCCTATCGAGTTTCTTATCGGCTCAAACGCGCGTCCCGCCAAAAACATGGCAAACGAGGACGCAAACGGGATAAGTCCCGTGGTGGAAAGGCCCGCGGCGACGGACACCATGTTGCCCTCCGCTATACCGCAGTCAAAATGACGGTCCGGGAACGCTTTTTTAAACGTCGCCGTCTTCGTCGCGCCGGCAAGATCGGCGTCAAGAACTACCAGTTTATCATATTTCGCACCGAATTCGGCTAAAGCCTCTCCGTATGCTTCTCTTGTTGCTTTTTTCTCACTCATTGCCGTATCTCCTTATTTATCAAGCGCTGCCAAAGCGGCCTGCAGCTCCGCCATGCCCTGTTTGTACTGTTCTTCGTTCGGCGCGGCGCCGTGCCAGCTCGCCTTGTCTTCCATGTAGGATACGCCTTTGCCCTTTATTGTCTTCAGAATTATAACGGACGGCCGGCCGGTCGTATTCTGTGCTTCTTTGACGGCGTGTTCAATGCAGTTGAAATCGTGCCCGTCGATAAGCTGTACGTGCCAGCCGAAAGCGGCGAATTTCTCGTCAATCGGCGTAGAGTTCATAACGTCCACTATCCTGCCGTCTATCTGCAAGCCGTTCCAGTCTATGAATACGCAGAGATTGTCGAGCTTGTAGTGGGCGGAGAACATAGCCGCCTCCCAGATCTGACCTTCCGCAAGCTCGCCGTCGCCGCATATCGCGTAAACTCTGAAATCCTTGCCCTGATGCTTTGCGCCGAGCGCCATTCCGGCGGCGGCCGAAAGTCCGAGGCCGAGAGAGCCGGACGTCATATCGCAGCCGGGCGTATGCTTCATATCGGGATGTCCCTGCAGATAGCTGTCTATGCTGCGGAACTTTTTAAGTTCTTCCTTCGGAATGAATCCGCGCTCCGCCAGTATCGCGTAAAGCGCCGGAGCGGTGTGACCTTTTGACAGTACGAAACGGTCGCGGTCCGGGTCGTCCGGGTTTTTGGGGTCTACCCGCAAAACGCATTTGTAAAGATATGCAAGGACGTCCGCTATGGATAAAGATCCGCCGGGATGTCCGGAATTTGCCGAATATACTTCCGTTAAAATATCCATACGGACGTGCGCGGCAAGTTTGCACAGAGATTTTTTCTTTGCTGTATTCATATATAGCTCCTTAATATTGTTTCTGTAAAAGATATTATACACGTAATTTTATCGAATTTCAATAAAATAAAACGGCTGTGTGTGACAAATATGTAAATTATTCGCCTAAGCGGATGAGCAAAACCGATATGTCCGCGGGCGATACGCCGGATATGCGCGACG
>JAEEGW010000157.1 GCA_016280525.1 Clostridiales bacterium | reverse complement strand
CGATCCCCAGATAAAGCAGTATATCAGCCTTCCGTTATCGATTATCTGCTTGAGGAACACGGCAAGCAGTATAAGAAGCACCGGCAGAAGAACGGCGGAAACGCCGAACACGCCGAAAAGCCCGGTCCTTATGAAGCGGCCTACCGCTCCGGACGCCCCGGGAAATATAAAGCAGAACACCAGAAACAGCGCCGTAAGTCCCACGGCGAACTGAACTATGCGTATGACAGCGGTATTGTCCGCCGGCCTGTTTTCCGGCGCTTTTTTTACCGTTTTCGCTTTTTTTGCGTTAATTTTTTTAGAGCTTGATTTCTTTTTTGAAGCCATTTATTTTCCTTTCATCCGTTAAGTCCGCGGAATACCGCGTAAGCTCCGATTGCAAAGCAGTAATATGAAAAATATCTGAATTTTGAATTGCCGGATACGAATACCAGCAGTTTTATTGCCAAAAGTCCGAATACGGCGGCCGCCGCGCAGCCCGCGCCGTAAACGAGAAGCGTTTGCATATCCGGCTGTGCGCGTATAAGCTCCGGAGCTTTCAGCACGCACGCGCCGAGTATCGCGGGAACGGACATTATAAAAGACAGCTTTACGGCGTCCTGCCGCTTTATCCCGCAGAGCATACCGCCGGTCACCGTCGCGCCGGAGCGTGAGATGCCGGGAACGGTCGCCAGCGCCTGAAACAGCCCCATACCGGCCGCGTGCCTGTATTGTACCGTCTCAGCCGTTACGGTCTGCTTTTTACATAAATCTGCAATTATAAGCATAACGCCGTTGATGATCAGCAGAGCGCCGACCGCGGCGGGATACAGCGCAAGCGTATCCGAAAGATCGTCCATACCGAGCAGAGCCGCGGCTACGGTCGGCAGAGTCGCGACGACGGCAAATACCGCCAGCCGCTCGCTGTTTTCAAGCGCGTCAAGTCTGAATCTGTTTTTTAACAGCTTTTTCGGCGCTGTGAAAAGTCCTTTTGCTACGCCGCACAGGTCTTTTCCGTAAACGATGATGACCGCGGCGAGCGTGCCGAGATGAAGCAGAACGTCAAATCCCGGATAACAATCCGGCGTAATAAGTCCGAGCAGACTGTGGCAAAGCGCCAGATGCGCAGAGCTTGACACCGGAAGAAATTCCGCAGCGCCCTGTATTATTCCGAATAACACGGCTGATAATATATCCATAAGCTATCCCCGCCTGTTTTTTACAAGGATATGCTACGGCTACTCTATATTATAACAAAAATAAAGAGATATTTCAAGTATGTTGATAAATTTTTTTATGAACGGAATGCATAAAGACGAA
Organism: Clostridiales bacterium; assembly: GCA_016280525.1. Lineage (GTDB taxonomy): Bacteria > Bacillota > Clostridia > Oscillospirales > CAG-272 > UBA1248. The sequence continues at coordinate 7,050 of JAEEGW010000157.1, read as the reverse complement.
AAAATGCTCGCCGTCTGCGGTATTTCCGCGTTTTTTGCGGGCATTTTGAACGGTTTTATAGGCGTCGGGGGCGGCGTTCTGATGCTTTTCATACTTAAATTGATATATAAAAACGACAAAAAAGCCGCATTTGCCGCCGTTCCCGCCGTCGTCCTTCCTATGACGGTGCTGAGCGCCGCGCTCTACGTTATACGCGAGCCGGACATTATTCTAAAAGCTTTGCCGCTTATACCCGCCGCGCTTTTCGGCGGTTTTGCCGGTGCGCTTCTGCTCGGTAAGTTAAAGAGCCGCGCGGTGTCGATAGTATTCGCCGTTATCACACTCTTTGCAGGAATAATGGCGGTTTTGAGATGACGGTGCATTCGCTCTGGGCTTACGTTATATGCTTTATAACGTCAGTCTCCTCCGGCATGGGTGCCGGAGGAGGCGGTTTATTGACTTTATATCTGTCTATGTTTTCGGGCGTTTCACAAACCGCGGCGCAGGGGATAAATCTGCTCGATTTCACGTTCGCCTTAACGCCGCCCGCTGTTGTCAATTTCGTGCGGTTCAAACCTGATATCAGACTCATATCATTTCTTACGTTTTGCGGGACTGTCGGCTGCGTTCTCGGAACGCTCTTGTCATCACATACGCCCGATCTTCTGCTCCGTAAATGCTGCGGAGTGTTTCTCGCCGCCGTCGGCGCTCTGACTTTAGTCAAAGAGGCGAAGGAAGTGAAGAGTTAATAGTGAATAGTGAATAGTTAAGGTGTCGGCAGAGCCGACGAATTGTGCGCCGTACCGGCGCTTTCGGGGTTCCCCGTTGCGAATTTTTGAGCAATAGGGTTTCCCGGGAGGGGACAGGGGGGTATGGGGGGTGGCGCGCAGCGCCTTGAGGGGTGGGTAACCACCCATTTTTGTCCCGAAGGGACACCTTAATTCTGAATTCTTAATTCTGAATTCTTAATTGGTTATTTGACCGCAACCGCAAGCGCCTGTTCGAGATCTTCTATTATATCCTCATAATGCTCAAGTCCCACGGACAGTCTTACCATTCCGGCGTTGATGCCGGCGGCGACGAGCTGCTCGTCGGTGAGCTGTCTGTGCGTCATGGAAGCGGGATGCAGCACGCAGGTGCGGATGTCCGCGACGTGTACCTCGCGGCTCGCCATTTTGAGCGCATTCATGAATTTTTCCGCAGGTCCGCGTCCGCCCTTTATATCTATCGATATAACGCCGGAGCAGCCTTTCGGCAGATATTTTTTCGCAAGCTCGTGATATTTGTCGTTTTCAAGTCCGGGGTAGCGGATAGTCTCTATCGCCGGATGATCTTTAAGATAATTTGCGACCTTCATCGCGTTTTCGCAGTATCTTTCCATTCTCACCGCAAGCGTTTCAAGACCGATGTTGAGCAAAAATCCGGAATTTGCGGACGGATAAGCGCCGAGGTCGCGCATGAGCTGCATACGCGCTTTGCCGATGTACGCCGCCGGGCCGAATTTCTCCGTGTAAACAAAGCCGTGATACGATTCATCCGGCTCGACAAGCTCCGGGAATTTGCCGTTGTTCCAGTCAAATTTTCCGCCGTCAACTATAACGCCGCCGCCCTGGAGCGCGTGACCGTCCATATATTTCGTGGTGGAATGAACGACTATATCCGCGCCGAATTCAAACGGCTTGCATAAGATAGGCGTTGCAAACGTGTTGTCTATAATAAGCGGAACGCCGTGCTTGTGCGCGATCTTTGCGAATTTCTCAATATCAAATACGGAAAGAGCGGGATTTGCAAGCGTCTCGCCGAAAACGAGGCGCGTGTTTTCCTTGAATTTCTTATCTATCTCCTCTTCGTCCGCGTCCTGATCGACGAAGATACATTCTATACCGTATTTTTTAAGCGTTACGGCAAACAGATTTACCGTGCCGCCGTATATAGCCGCGGCGGAAATTATGCTGTCGCCCGATTTGCAGAGGTTCAGCACGCTCATAAGGCTCGCCATCTGGCCGGATGACGTGCACATAGCCGCAACGCCGCCTTCAAGGTCGGCGATCTTTTTTTCAACACAGTCAACGGTCGGGTTTGAAAAACGCGAATACATATGCGCGTTCGGGAAATTGAAAAGCTCCCCTATCTCCTCCGCCGTGTCAAACACGTACGTCGTGCTCTGAACTATGGGCATTACGCCCGGTTCACCGTTTTTCGGCTTGTAGCCGGATCTGATACATTTGGTTTCGTCTCTCATTAGACAACATCCCTTTCAAAATAATATTTCTGTCTGTGCGTGCGTACGCTCATGACTATGCCTATACCGATATAAAGACTCAGTATAGACGAGCCTCCGTAGCTTATGAACGGAAGCGTAAGCCCTATTACGGGGAGCATACCCAGACACATACCTATGTTTTCAACAGTCTGGAAAATAAGCACCGCGGCAACGCCGGCGCAGATGTAAGAGCCGTATTCAAAACGCGCCTGCCTTGCTATACGCAGTATCCTGAAAATTACGACGGAGATAAGAACGATATATATGATAATGCCGATAAAACCGAATTCCTCGCCCATAACGCCCAATACCATATCCGTCTCGCGGGCGGGGAAGACCGATTTTGCGGCGGCGTGCGTCAGCATGCCGTGTCCGTAGCCCATGCCGAAGAAACCGCCGTTCTGCATCGCCCTCATCGTCTGAAGGACCTGATAGCCGTACCCGGTGGGGTCGGACGTCGGATCGAAGCCGACGAGAATACGTTTTTTCTGATAATCGTCAAGAAATCCCCATAAAAACGGAGTCGCTATCGCGAAAGTGGCGAGACCTCCGGCGAGGTACCAGAGGCTCATTTTCGCCGTGAACCACATCACTACGAATATGATAACGAAAACGACCGCCGCGCCGAGGTCCTTTTCAAGCAGAACGAAAAATATCGTCGCGCCGCTGAACAAAAGGATCAGAAGCACGCTTTTGAGCCTGTTCGTATCGTCTTTCAGCTTGCCTAACAGATACCCGAAAGATAAGATGAAAGTGAATTTCACGAATTCCGACGGCTGAAAGTCAACGTTCAATATCGGCAGCGTTATCCAGTTCTTGTTGCTTGCAAGACTTCCGCGGAGCATCGACGGTATGCTGCTTAAAAGCGGAAGAGAAAGGAGCACCAGTCCGAGTACGAAAATGGGTATCCAGAACTTTTTTAAAAGCATATCGTAGTCTATCAGCGCAAACACTATCATCACTGTAAAGCCGAGCACCGCGCCGAAAAGCTGAACGATGACGTTCCTGTTCGTCCCGTGATACGCCGTGGCGGTACTCACGCAGACAAGACCGTAAATCGTAAGGGCTATGACGGCGAGTATAAGCACGAAATCAAGCTGTTTTACCGTCTGCAAAAACGAGTTTTCACGCCGTATCAATTTTCGCCGCCCCCTTTCCGTGGCCGTAATTATTAAATATTATAAATCATTTGCCGTTTTTTGTCAAGTTCAAATAATGAATTTTCAGCATATAAAAAACGCTTATGCGCAGAATATTATTATGAAAACTTATGAGTGGATGATAAAAATAATATCGTATATCTTGTGCTGCGCCGCCGTCTGCGCCGGATTTTCACTCAAAGAACGCGGGACGGATGTTACACTTCAAAGTTATATGAAAAGCTCGGAAGAGCAGAAAACGTCAAGGCTTTCCGGCATACTTATAAGGCTGAAAGACAGCCTTTCGCGCTGTGTGAACAGCGAGGAAGATAAAGAAGCGTACGCGGAGGTATCGTTCTGCTGCAAAGCCGCCTCGGATGCGGTATGCGAAACGGACGGCGGCAAGGCAAGCGAGCCTCTGCGCCTGTTTTTTGACAGGGTGAAAAAAGTGTGTGACGAGATCTATACAAGCGACTATGAAATAACTCTTCTTCAGCGTCAGACGGTATCGGAACTTTATATGAGACTGTCTGCTATGGAGGACGCGCTTTTGTCCGGCAGATACGGCGCGACTGAGCTGATAAATCGGCTTTCCGCAGGGCTTTCCTCACCGGAAGCGGAGAGCGTAAAACGTACCGATAGGATCAGCGTAAACAGAGCGGAGAAGTACGCGTACGAGCTTATCGGAGACGGCGTAAGACTTAAGAGCTGCGGTATGTTTGACGGGCATTTTATATTTGCGTCGGACGGCTCGTGCATAGTACTGTCGCACAAAGGCGCGCCGCTCATAAAGAGCAGAACAACGACGGACGGAGCGGAGCATATGGACGCGGAAACAGCCGCAAAGATCGCGGAAAAATACGTATCCGATCTTTTGGGCAAGAGCTGCACCGCGAGGCTTGATGATAAGGTGTTCGGAAGGTATTATTTTACCGTGGCTTGCGACAAAAAAGAATATCCCGTCGGCATTGACAAAACCGACGGGAAAGTGGTTTTTTACGTTATTTCTCAATAGACGAAACGACGGATAAAAATGCGTTTTCAAGCTCGCTACATACGTTCTTCGGACCCATAATGACGGCGGCGGTGTTCTTGTATCTTACTACGAACGCTTCCTCTGCGGAAGCGCAGACCCATTTTGATTTGTTTATGTTTTGCTCTATCTTAATGCGCTCGGCGTCATAGTCCGCATCGTCCTCGAAGATCACCACGCAGAACGAGTAAGTCGTCGGCTGCTCGAACGCCTCTGACGCCGCGCCTTTTTTGTAGCGCACACCGCTTATACCGAGATAGTATTCCTCCGATCTTTCGTTTATCTCTGAGGTTATAAGACAGGGAACGTATTCTCTCGCTTCCGCGTCCTTCGGAAGCTTATTATATACCTCGTCTATAATGTCTGACGGATCCGCGTCGGACAATTTTATTTTATTGCCGCCGCAGGAACATAACAGCAAAACGGGTATAAGAATAAGCACAAATATTTTTTTCATAATTTCCGATCCCTTCGTGGCTTTTATCATATTATATCGAAAAAAAATGAAAAAAACAAGAAAAATCATCTTGACAATTGAAAAAAAATGTGGTATTATAGTCAAGCAATCGAAAAAACCATCCCACGGGGCATTAGCGCAGCTGGGAGCGCACGACACTGGCAGTGTCGGGGTCACGGGTTCGAGTCCCGTATGCTCCATAAATCAAAACGGACGCTATTAGCGTCCGTTTTGATTTATCTCGCTTCATATACGGGACTCGAAGCAGCGTTAGGTTGACGAGCTTTGCGCCGCCCGGGGCGGATGAAGCAAAGCGAGGAAAGCGCAGCGGTCAAAATAATCAAGCATAGGTACGGCAGTACCGCGCAGATTATTTTGGGAACCGCAAGCGGTCAGTTTTTAGCGGTGACCGAAGATTTTTGCAAGGCACCGGGAATGAAGTCTGCATTTATGCCTTGCAAAAATCAAGAAGAGTCCCGTATGCTCGCTTCATGTACGGGACTCGAAGCAGCGTTAGGTTGACGAGCTTTGCGCCGCGTCTTGGGCAGATACGACGCCGGATCGGACGCCGTATACGATTTTAACGGCCGTATGGTCGCGCGCGGAGACGCGACGGCGAAACTGTTAAAAAACGAGTTTTTGAAAATTAATCAAACGAAAAAAAGCTGCCGCGGCAGCTTTTTTTTGCCGTATATAGTTATTCAAGCGTCAGTTCGATATACGAATTGTTTCTGTATAACCTTATCACAGCGCCGTCACTCAACGCGGAGGAGAGAAGATCCGGATCGGTAACGGGTTTGTTGTTTACTTCGGTTATTATATCGCCGCGCTTGAACTGATGTGAGTCGTGAGCGGACGTTACAAAGCATCCGACGGGTATTTTATATATTTTCGCCTGTTTTTCCGTGACGGCTTCAACGTATACGTCGAGTATGCTGATATAAACAGGCGCATCGCTTACCGTGATGGACGCGGACGAGCCGTTGAGCATCTTTTTGATAGACGTCATGATCGAATCCATGTGGATAACGCGGCCGGACCGATCCGAGCAAAGTCCCACGACCTGCCCGTATGAGTTGAGCAGAGGCGAGCCGCAGACGTCACATCCCGGTTCCGTGATTATATACAGCCCGTCGTCGGATCCCGTAACGCTCATTTTAAGAAGCGAAGAGAAAGGCGAGGTCACGCAGTAGACGTTCTGCCCGGGCTCGAGCGTGCGGGATAAACCTATTTCCGCCGCAACAAGATCTGCCGAAGGTTCGACCTTTAAAACCGCCGTATCGTAAGCTTCGTCATACCCGGTAAGCGCGGCTTTCATAACTGAACCGTTTTTGACCGTCACGTTTACGGACGAGGCGGTTTTCAGCAGGCTGTAGCTCGTTGCGATATAGCCGTCTTCGGTTATCACTATGCCCGCGCCGGTCTTTCCGTCAGCGTCTACCGTCACCGTGTAGCGGGAGGACAGATCGCCTATCGCTTTTTCCGAAAGCTCGCTTTTATGCGGGATGGACGACGCGGCGGAGCTGCCGCTGAAAAGCTCCGCAAACGACGAGCCTTTCGTCTTCAAGACCGTGTCCGTGATGAGCACCGCCAGAGCCGAAAGCAGAACGGCAAAGCCGATAAAGATAAGCACGTTGAGCCGTCTGCCCTGTTTTTTGACCTGCTTTTCTATCAGCTCTTTTTTATATTCGTCGTAGTTGTGTTTGTACTGAAATCCGCCGTAAGATTCTTCCTTACGGATATCCTCCGCGGCTTTATTCAGTTCTTCGTTGTTCTTTTGCATTTTCCGTTTGTACCGAATGTTTATTTGATCATATTTTAAACCGTATTTTTAAACAAACCGTGTTCTTACGGTAATGATTTTTAAATGCCCGAAAATATTTACAAAACGTCAATCAGTCTTTGTGTTTTTTATGCATTTCCGCCGGCTTTTTCGGCTGCTCCCGCAATCTTCTTCGGCTGATCCGCGGGCTGCAGAGTGAATACGAATTCGCAGTATTCGCCGTAAACGCTGTTTACCCAGATCTCTTCGCCGTGAGAGTCAATTATTGTTTTAACTATATAAAGTCCGAGACCCGTGCCGGTCCTGTCAAGACCTCTGCTCTTGTCGCTCTTGTAGAAACGGTCGAACACGAGCGAAAGCTCGTCTTTTAAAATACCCTGACCTTCGTTATATACT
>JAEEGW010000026.1 GCA_016280525.1 Clostridiales bacterium | reverse complement strand
GGAGAACGCCGACTGAGATCGTCCGTAGACGATCTGTAAGAAGAGCTCTCTCATAGCGGTGTTGATAGCGACGCATACCAGGTCCGTATTGAGCGCTTCAAGTATCGTCTTACCGGGGAGTATCTCCGCCGCCATAGCCGCAGAGTGCGTCATGCCGGAGCAGCCGATAGTCTCAACAAGAGCTTCTTCGATTATGCCGTTTTTGACGTTCAGCGAGAGCTTGCAGGCGCCCTGCTGGGGAGCGCACCAGCCCACACCGTGAGTGTAAGCCGAAATATCGGATATTTCTTTAGCTTTTATCCATTTGCCCTCTTCCGGGATCGGAGCGGGGCCGTGGTCACAACCCTTTGTGACCGTGTACTGATTCTGCACCTCGTTGCTTTTCGCGTAAGGGCATTCACTTACCTTGCTCATACTTTTTTATCCTTTCAAAACAATTATTTGCGCTTATCTCTTAAGGAGCTTGCCGTAGCAGGTGCCGAAAGCGCACGCCGCGTTTGATTCGTCCGTGTCTATATGCATCGCAAGCGCGAATTTCGGGCTTACTCTTACTACAACGTCGCCGAAAACGGTGGTTCTTACGTCGTTTTCTATCTTTACTTTAACTATCTGCTTGTCCGCAACGCCGAATGCTTCAGCGTCCTCGGGCGTCATGTGTATGTGGCGCTTTGCGGCGATAACGCCTTTTTCTATATCGACTTCACCGCACGGGCCTACGAGCTTGATGCCGGCTGTGCCTTCAATATCTCCGCTTTCGCGAACTTTTGCCTCAACGCCGAGCGTACGCGCGTCCGTCAGCGAGATCTCAACCTGGGTATCCTTGCGCTCCGGACCTAAGATGATGACGTTAGCTATCTCTTTTTTCGGGCCTACGAGCTTGATCCTCTCTTCACAGGCGAACTGGCCGGGCTGTGAAAGGGGCTTTTTTTCGGTCAGGGTGTGGCCTTTGCCGAAAAGCTTTTCTACGTCTGCACGTGTAAGATGTACGTGTCTTGCGGAAGTTTCAACAAGAATTTTTTTCATTATATTGCTCCTTTTTTTATTTTTATCCGATGTATTATAACTCTATTCGCTTATGCTTTTCAATGAATAAAATAAAACATTTTGTAAAAAATAGATATGAAGCGGAGGTATATATGTGCGAAGAAATAAAAACGGATAAAAAAGAGAAAATAAAGCCGGTAAAAGGCGTTGAATGTATAACTGTCTCCGGACAGGTGGAGGGGCATTATTCGCTCGGCGCGGGGCAGAAGGCGACGAGATACGAGGAGCTTATACCGCGGCTCGTTGAGTGCGAGCAGTCCGACGACGTCTGCGGAGTTCTGTTTTTGTTAAACACCGTCGGCGGCGACGTTGAGGCGGGGCTCGCGATAGCGGAGCTTATCGCGTCCATGTCAAAGCCGACCGTTTCACTCGTGCTCGGCGGCGGTCATTCCATAGGCGTGCCGCTCGCCGTCGCGGCGGACAGGTCTTTCATCGTTCCGTCCGCGACGATGACTATACACCCGGTAAGGTACAACGGCCTTGTGCTCGGGGTGGAGCAGAGCTTCACGTATTTCAAACAGATGCAGGACCGAATAAACGGTTTTATCGTATCTCACAGCAAAATAGACGATACGACGCTTAAAAAACTGATGTTCGATACGGACGAGCTCGCGTCCGATATGGGAACGATAATAGACGGAGAAAAAGCCGTTTCCTACGGGCTGATAGACGAAATAGGCGGCATAAAGGAAGCTCTTGAATGGCTCAAAACACGGCGTTGTGACTGACGCCGTTTTTTCTTATTTTACACTTATTTTCAAATATATCTTTATGTATAAATAGAAATCCGGGTAGAAAAATGGTATAATAATGGCAAACAGGAAGCCGAATGTCACGATTGCCGATTTTGAGTATTGATGATATATGCGGAGGTAGAAATGAAAAAAATAATAACTTTGTTTGTTATATTGTGCCTGTTGTTTTCGCTGTTTGCCTGCACGGAGGAGCCGGCTGTGACCGGATCTGAAACGGAGCCCGATACGGTTGCCGAAACAGACGAGACCGTCACGGATGTGACGGAGACCGTTACGGATGCGGAGCAGACGACGGAGACGGATGAGCAGACGGAAACGGAGACGGAGACCGAGCCGACGGTCGACGAGCCGTTGGAATATACCGTTTACGATCCGCTCCACGCGTCCGGCAAGGGCGAGCTGGTGTTATACGATACGATGAAATACAAACTTGAATATAACTACACGGAGCTTGATTACGGCTTCCCGGTCTATATGAGCTTTACTGAAACGGGAAACTACGAAATCGACGATCCGGGCGTTGATCTTATACTTGAAAGAGCGTTTATCCAGTTCAAGATAACGTTTGACAGCGACGAAAACAAAGAAGCGTATCAGACTGTCATTAAAAATCAGTACCTTATGCAGGATATATCCGGCGACGCGTACGACACCGCCAAAAAAGCCGCAAACGGCGGATATTCCGTCAGCGCGGAGGAGATAGGCGACGTATCGAAGCTCTATCCGGTTATACAGTGCCTCGGCAGCAAGGCCGTGCTTGATAAAAACGACGAGACCGCGTATTTCCAGATCAACGGAGTTTCGCTGTCCGACAACGAGTATTATATAACGGACAGCGGCTACACGCTCATTTTGAACGGCGACGGCACGTGTAGGATGCGCTACGACAGCCTGAAAAAAGACGACAAGGGCTTCGGCGAGTATATAGCTATCGACATATACGAGGGAACGTATACGAGATCCGGCAGTCAGATCACCTGCGTTATAACTCAGGACACGCTGAGATACGATTTTACGGAAGACTTATCGGAGCAGGCGTATAAAGAATACTACGAACAGCAGTATTCCGGCGGATTTCTGGGCAAGGTCTATTACGACTACTACATCGCGCTCGTGTCCGAGGGCGGATATACGGATACCGATATGTCCGATCAGTATATCATAAAGCTTGAGGACCATACGCACACGGCGATAATAATCGAGTCTCCGGATTCTGAAATGTAATTTCAATGCCTAAAGGCAATTCACGCGCCGTAAGGCGCAATTCACGGCGAAGCCAATTCACGCCCTCGGCAATTCACGCGCGAAGCGCAATTCACTTTTGCATTACAAAGGGTGTTATCTTAATATAATCTTTTTAGGTAAATTGACGGCTTATCGCCGTCGTGAATTTCCGCTTACGCGAAAGTGAATTGGTTTCACCGTGAATTTCCGCTTACGCGGAATGAAAAAGGGGCGATCATCGATCGCCCGCTTTTTACGTCTATAGGATTTTTCAGTCTTCTTCAAACATCTTTATAAGCGTTCTGCCGGTTATCTGCATGAAGTTTGCAACGTCCTGGTGCATGGATAACGGGAAGTTTCTGAAAAAGCTGTCCGCCTCAAACGTGAGGTCGCCCTCGTAGCCTATCTCTTTAAGCAGCTTCATCACAAGCGGAAAGTCATTGCAGGAGGTGAAGGGAAGCGTGTGCAGATCGCGGAAGCCGTCCGTATCGTGTACGTGCAGGGCTTTGAGCCGCTTGCCGCCCAAGCCTCTTATCATAACGCTCATATCCTCGCCGCACAGCGAAACGTGGCCGATATCAAGGCAAGCGACGATCCGGTCGCTGTTCAGCGTATCTATGTAATCGCAGAATTCCTCGACTCTTGCGCAGGTGCTGTTCACTATAGTGGTCTTTCCCACGGGATTGTGCTGCCACATATTCTCAAGTGCGACGTTTATGTCAAACTGTTCGCAGTACGGGATAAGGCTTTTGTAAAACTCCATATTTATTTTCTTCAGCTCCGCCTCGTTAGACCGGTAAGGCAAATGCTGTTTTGGATGTACTATTATGCATTTTGCGCCGAGTATCGACGCTATTTCCATGGAATGGACAATGCTTTTAAAAATGATCCCGTCCTTGTCGCGCTCCGGTGTGCTTGACGGAAACGGCGCGTGCGCCTGATTGCAGATTATACCCTCGGCGTCGGCAAGCTCGCGCAGTTTTTTTGCGTATCCGGTAAAATCCTCGCCGTAAAGCGGATCGTCGGCGGACAGCGGGTGAAAAAGCGACATATCGTATGCGTCGTACCCCGCTTTTGCAAGCATTTTTATCGCCTGCTCGTACCCGAAATTGCTCTGCAGTCGTTGAGTCTGTGTTGATAAAAGCATTTTTTCATCCTTTCACGGTTTTATCTCATTTTATTTTGAAAGTTGATATTATGCTGTCCGTTGACGAGTCGTTTTTGTCGTACGAACCGGAGGTTATCACGTATACCCCTTTGCCGCCGTCAACGTAATACAGCGTAAGATACATATCGTCCTTTTTGCAGCTGAACGTATACGCAGCCTGTCCGCCGACGGTCGTCTTTTTTACGTCCGATATAAGCTCCGCGCCCTGATCCGCCAAAGTCTTTGATATTGCTTCTTCTTCGGTTATAACGGGCGAAAACACCGTGTCCGTGTGCTTGACGCTTACCGTGCGCGGCTTTTTTATGCCGGACGTGAGGATGAGTACGCCGTCTTCTTCGCTTGTGGTAAACGAATTAGGGTATTTTATGGAATAGCCGTCGCATTCGTATACGCGGTATCCGCTGCCGTCACGTTCCGTATCCGTTGATTTTTCGCTTGTTTCAACGCTGTACGGCTCGCCGTACGCCGCTTTGTATAACGCTATGGTTTTGGACAGACACTCGCGTTCTTCATCCGTGATCTCGCGGTCGCCGACCTTGCAGTCGCCGCCGTTTGCGATGCCCTGCAGAGCGGACATCAGCGCGTCGTTTACCGCTTCGTCTCCGTTTCTTACAGCGTATATGCAGTTTCCGTATTCAAACACCGGTATTCCGGCAAGATCTCCCATGTCAAGCGACGGTGCTTCCGTACATATAACTCTAAAGGAGGTCTGTCCGTCGTTATAAACGAGTATGCGCGCGAAAAGCCCGGAGGCGACCTCGGGTCTGTAGACCCACGTCGCGCCGAGGTTTTCGTCGTAGACCGTCTCAAAACCCGCGGCGGATAAAAGCAGATCCGTATCCGCGGTCACGGCAGGCTCGGTTTCCGTTTCGCTAACGTCCGGCGTTGCGTTATCGCAGGAGCAGAGAAGCAACAGCAGCGACAAAAGTATGACAAACAGTTTTTTCATACGAGTTTTCTCCCGACGCGCTTTGATATCAGACACGTTACCTCATAGTTTATCGTATTTGACGCGGCGGCAAGCTCGTCCGCGGAGATCCCTGCGCCGCCCATCATTACCGCCTCGTCTCCGCAGGCAACGCCGTCTATGCCGGATATATCCACCATAAGCTGGTCCATGCAGATCCTGCCGACGATGGGCGCGGCTTTGCCGTGTATGACCGCGTAGCCGTTTTTATACGCTCTTATATATCCGTCCGCGTAGCCGACGGGAAGCGTTGCGAGCGTCACGTCGCGGTCCGCCTCGTATTCCCAGCCGTACGATACGCGCTCGCCTTTTTTCAGTACGTGCACCTGCGCGACGTACGTTTTAAGCGTCATGGCGGGGATAAGTCCGTCTATCTTACAGCAGTCGGACGGCTGCATACCGTATAAAACTATGCCGGAGCGCACCGCGTCGTATTTCGGCGTGAATCTAATGCTCGCCGCGCTGTTGTACGCGTGTATCAGTTTGAATCCCACGCCGTTTTCTTTAAGATACGATACGGCAGTATCAAATCTTTTTATCTGCATTTTTGTCGGCTCTTCCGCCTCGCAGTCCGCGCACGCGAAATGCGTGAATATGCCCTCAACGCACAACCCCGGCAGATTTGCGGCGGCAAGAGCCTCGCCTAACTGATCGCCGTCAAATCCTATACGGTTCATACCGCTGTTTATTTTTATATGCGCGCGGAGCTTTTTGCCCACCGGCACGCTGTTATTGCAAAGCTCTGCGAACTGCAGACTGAATATGGCGCATATCACGTCGTTTTCAATAAGCTCCGGCACGTCCGCGGGGTTTACGTAGCCGAAGATCAATATGTCCGGATGAACGTTTCGCCCGTTAAAAAACGCGCGCAGATCAAGCGCCTCGTCCGTGCCGGAAACGGCAAAGACGCGGCATCCGCAGTCGTAAAACACGCCGGCACACTCTATGCCGTGGCCGTAGCAGTCCGCTTTCACGACGCAGATCTGCGGTTTTCCGGTGTGTTTTTTCATTATTTCGTAGTTGTTTTTGAGTGCTTCCGCGGATATTTCCGCCAGAACTTTAGGATGTTTTATCATTTTTGACCCTGAAAGAAATAAAGGTTATATTCACATCCCCGTTTTTTATGTAAACGGGTATTTTTGTTTCTTTGTCAAAACGGTATTCGGTCTCCCCGTCCGTCATGGTATACTGCTCGCCCGCGCGTCGGACGGTGTACTCTCCGCCGGCTTCAAGCAGTTTTTTCCAGTTCGGAACGCCGCCGCTTAGTTTATCCGCCGCGCCGTTTATGTCAACGGGAATGCCGAGACCGTTATAAACGATTTTACTTTCGCCGTCTGTGAAAATAAAGCTTACACCGCACAAAAGCGCGGGCTCGGAAAAATCAAACGTTAAAGCATTTCCGTCAAATTTAACGGCAGCCGCGTATTCGTTCTCTTTGTTTTGTATCTTAACCTCCGCCTCAAACGGCGCTCTGAACACACTTGACAGCTCTTCCGTACCCGGCACGGCGGTGCAGGAGAATAAAAGTACGGATAACAGAACGGACAGGACTGAAATTATTATTTTTTTCATATACGTCTCCCATAGTTTTTTAAAAAAATATATGAAAGACGGCTTGATTTAATGATTGAGATCGTTTTTTATCTCTACGTTTTTGTTGTAATAGTTCATTATTTTGAGCGCTTTTTTGCTGCCCTCAAAATACAACAGCACTTTTTTGTCGTTTTTGTCCTTAAAAGACGTTACGTAAAGGTCCGGGCTCGTATCGCTCACACAGCAGTACGCGACGTTGCCGTAACCGGATTTGTCAATATCAGCTGTCGCCGGCTTTGCAAAATCCATATCTTTTATATCCGTCTCATAAAGCATCTTCGGCTTTGCTTTGCCGTGGATTATCTCCATTTTAAAAGTGCTTCTGTCGACTGTGTATTTGAATTCGTTCTGCAAATATCTGTAAAAGAACTTTGCAAGCGGAATGCCTAACACGAGGAAGAGCGGCATTATATACATTATAAAGTAAGCTTTGCTCGTGTAGATCCTCACGATAAGCATAACGAATATAGGCGACAGGATCAGAAGAATGACGCCTATGATATATAATACTTTTTTGAGTTTGTCTTTTCCCGTTACCGCTTTTTCGTATGAATATTCCGCGTAATTTGTTGACTGTTCAGAATCCGTCATAAATATAAATTGCTCCTGTACTGAATTATTATTTATCATACCACAAAAACGCGAAAAAGTCAATGATAAATAGCTTGAAATGTTCATTTAATTATGATATAATACTATAAATTTTATTGAAACGGAGCAGTATATGAAAGCTGTAATTACTGTTGTGGGACGCGACAGCGTCGGTATAATCGCAAAGGTGAGCGCGGTGTGCAGTGAATATCACGCAAATATAGTTGATATTTCGCAGAGCGTTTTATCCGAATATTTCGCCATGATAATGGTAGTGGACATTGACGGACTTTCCGTGCCGTTTACGTCTTTTGTCGACGTGCTCTCACAACTCGGCAAAAACAACGGTCTTGACGTGCGCACGATGCACGAGGACGTATTTGATTCAATGCACAGGATTTAAAATATGATCAACACAAAAGATATTCTTGAAACCATAAACATGGTCAAGGAGGAAAACCTTGACATAAGAACGGTCACGATGGGCATATCCCTGCTTGACTGCGCTTCCGACGACCCGAAAAAAGCCGCGGAGCGCGTTTATGAGAAAATAACGAAAAAAGCGGAAAGGCTCGTACCCGTCGCGGAGCAGATAGAAAAGGAATACGGCATACCGATAATAAACAAGCGCGTATCCGTGACGCCCGTATCGCTCATAGGCGGCAGATACGGCGAAGAAGACTACATAAACTTCGCAAAAGCGCTTGACCGCGCGGCCGATACGCTCGGCATCAATTTCATAGGCGGCTACGGCGCGCTCGTACAGAAGGGCTTTACGGAAGCGGATAAAAAGCTCATTACGTCCATCCCGGAAGCGCTTGCGCAGACGGGAAAAGTCTGCTCGTCCGTAAACGTCGCTTCCACCAAAGCCGGCATCAATATGGACGCCGTGGCTATGATGGGAAAGATAATAAAAAAAGCCGCGTATCTTACGCGGGATAACGACTGCATAGGCTGTGCGAAATTCGTCGTATTCGCAAACGTGCCCGAGGACAACCCCTTTATGGCGGGCGCTTTCCACGGCACGGGCGAGGCGGAATGCGTTATAAACGTAGGCGTATCGGGTCCCGGCGTCGTGTCGTCCGCTATCGAAAGAGCGGGGGACTGCGATTTCTCAACGCTGGCGGAGACTATCAAGCGCACGTCGTTTAAGATAACGCGTATGGGTCAGCTCGTCGCGCGCGAGGCGTCAAAGCGCCTTGACGTTCCGTTCGGCATAGTGGACCTGTCGCTCGCGCCTACTCCCGCCGTCGGAGACTCCGTTGCGCGTATTTTGGAGGATATGGGTCTGCAGACGTGCGGAGCGTGCGGCACGACCGCAGCTCTGGCGCTGTTAAACGACGCAGTAAAGAAAGGCGGCGTTATGGCGTCGTCCCACGTGGGCGGTCTCTCCGGCGCGTTCATACCCGTATCGGAGGACGCGGGGATGATAGACGCGGTATCAGTCGGCGCGTTAAGTATAGAAAAACTCGAGGCTATGACCGCGGTCTGCTCCGTAGGTCTTGATATGATAGCCGTTCCCGGCGACACGCCCGAGGACGTTATAAGCGCGCTGATCGCGGATGAAATATCGATAGGCGTCGCAAATACGAAAACGACTGCGGTAAGGATAATTCCCGCGTACGGAAAGAAAGCGGGAGACAGCGTATCGTTCGGCGGTCTGCTCGGCGCCGCGCCGGTAATGAAGATAAGCACGCTCTCCCCGGCGAAATTCATAGCAAGAGGCGGAAGGATACCCGCGCCGATACACTCGCTGAAAAATTAAGAATTAAGAATTAAGAATTAAGAATTAAGGTGTCGCTGCGCGACGATCTTTTGGGGGTTCCACCCCTCTCGTGAACCCCCATTGCTCACGTTCGTTCGCAACGGGGAACCCCTCGACACACCCCCCAAACCCCCTCTTACCCCTCCCGGGAACCCCCAACGCTCTCCAGTTCGCGTCGGGGAACCCCGGCTCCCGTCATTCTACGAATGAGGGGGCGGCGCCTCAACATCCCGCTTGTAGGGGCGACCATTGGTCGTCCGTTCTTCACCCGCAAAAAAGCCCCGATAATGTATCGGGGGGATGGTGGGGTTTGGGGCGGCAAGGGGGGCGGGGAGCCCCAAGAGCGCCGTTTACGGCGCAAATAAATCGTCGGCGCAGCCGACACCTTGAATATTAAAACGTTCCGCCAACGCCCTGCTTCGGGCGAAACGTTGCGCAGACGGTGTCTGACGTGGAGCTTGCGTACGTCGGGCCGACGGCTATCCTGTCCGCCGTGCAGTACGCGTCCCCGTCGTGATACACGCAGTTTTTGACGTCGCAGGTTATCCCCTTGATGTGC
>JAEEGW010000156.1 GCA_016280525.1 Clostridiales bacterium | reverse complement strand
TTGTATAACATAGCGGCGAATTTCATATAATCGTCAAGCGTGCCGACCATTCCGGCGCCGGCTGCGTAGTACGTCAGCGGCACGTCGCCGAATACGACGCCGCCCATATCTATTTCGGTGATCTTTCCGTCGCGCGCGTCGTACATCTTCATAAGCCGCGCCCACTGTTCTTTGCTCGGAGTGTAGACCGTGTCGTAACAGCCTAAGGGATGAAGGATGTTTTCCAGAACGAACTGCTGATAATCCATACCGGACGTCAGCTCAACTATGTAAGCCATAGTGTCAAATGCCTGCGTCCAGGAGTAGATCGCGTTCTTTCTCGGCTCGAAATCAAGCAGCTGATCGCCGAATTTCGGAACGAGCGTCGCTAACGTGTCGCCGCTTTTTATATGGTAATCCTTCCACGCGCGGTTGCCCGCTTCGCCCTCGCCGAGACCCGACGCCTGATTTAAAAGATCGCGTATCTGTATCTCGTTTTTGGAAGGATACTGACCGGTGATCTTGCCGTGTTCGTCAACTATCGCCACGTTCATGTGCTTGAACGACGGTATGAATTTGCTGACGTTGTCGTCAAGCGAAAACGCGCCGCGCTCAAGCATTATCATGGCCGCAACGCCGGTTATCGGCTTTGTCATAGAAGCGAGCCTTACGATCGTATTTGATCTGAGCGGTATTTTGTTTTCTATATCAGCGTAGCCTATCGCGTTTTGGAACACGACCTCGTTTTTATACGCAACGGCGTAAGCCGCGGAAACAAGACGCTTGTCTGCTATACGCTTTTGTGTTATCCTGTCAAGCTCTTTTAATTTTTCGATATTCATTTTATTTTCCCTTTGCCGTAAAAGTTATATTCTTGCCGTCCGTCGTCATTATTATATCGCCGTCCGTGTCGGTGTTGTATAATTTCATACCGCATTCGGACACGGCTTTCAGCGTAACGTCCGCCGCCGGCTCGTCGTCGCCGGTGGAGATCACGGCGTACCGTGCTTTTGTCTTGGACAAAAATACCTGTGAGCTCGCCTTTGAGCTGCCGTGGTGACCGATCTTTATCACGTCGCATAAAAGCTCGCTTTTATAATAGCTGATTATGACCTCTTCGGACTTTATCTGCGCGTCGCCCATGAACAGTACGCTGTTGTCCCCGTAACGCATTTTCAGCACTATTGAAGACTCGTTTTCGTTGTTCAACGCGAGCAGACTGTCGTCGGGTGACAGAACGTCAAACACGGCGCCGCCGAAGCTGAACCCGCCGCCCTTTTTAAGCTCTTTTACGTCCGTGCCTTTCAGCGCCGCGGCGTCAAGCATGTTTTTATACTGCTTTTCGCTGCTTTTGAGCGGCGTGATATAAAGCGTTTCCGGGCTGTATTTTTCAATTATGTGAGCCATGCCGCCTATGTGGTCCTTGTCGTTGTGCGTAGCCAGCGCAAAATCAAGCGTTTTTACGCCGAATTCACCGAGTATCTCGTCGGCTTTGTCTCGGTTAGCCTTGTATCCGGCGTCTATCAGACCGTATCTGTCGCCGCATTTGAGGATTATAAGATCCGCTTTGCCGACGTCCGCAAAATATACGGTAAGCTCGCCGTCAACGGTGTTATGAGTCGTACAGGAGCACAGAAGAAGCAGTATGACTGCCGAAATAATTATAAGTTTTTTCATTTTTTCAAATTACGGAACATATTGAGCTTGGATTCCTTCAATACTTTGGAATACAGTTCGTTTGATTTTACGGGAGCAACGGACGACATAGCGTTCATAAGGCGCGAATCCTTGCCGCAGATAATCAGCTTTTTGCCGTCCGACAAGCCGTCGATGATCGCCTCTGCTATATCTTTTTTATCCGAGCCGAGACCGCTTATGAAATCAAAATCCTCATCGTCAAAATCGTTGTCTCTGAAAAGGTCGGTCTTCGCAAAACCGGGGCAGACAGTTGCAACGAAAATATCCGGGTATAGCTCTTCCGACAGCGACATACTGAAATTTCTCACCGCGGCTTTGCTTGCCGAATATACGGCTATACCGACGGACGGAGAAAAAGCGGAGGAGCTTGATATGTTGACGATGCCGCCCTGACGCGACGCTTTGAGAAGCGGGATCATCGCCTCGCAGCCGTAAATTACGGACATAAGGTTTACGTCAATAACGCGCATTGCAAGCTCGCCGTCCTCGTCTTCGAATTTCTCAAACGGCGGCATTATGCCCGCGTTGTTTATCAAAAGATCCGGTATCACGCAGCTTTCCGTGAGCTTGTCGGCGAATTTGCGCCAGTTTTCACGATCGGATACGTCAAAAACGTAATACTTGAATTTGTTTTTGCCGTCTTCAAGCGAATCTGCGAGCGCCTGCAGTTTTTCTTTTGTTTTTCCGATACCTATAACGCGGCAGCCATAGTCGTTTATCAGGATCTTTGTCAGCTCCGAGCCGAACCCGCCCGACGCACCTGTGATGATAACGGTTCTTTTCTTTAAGTTGAATGAGCTCATAGTTTTCTCCCTGTGTTTTATTATCTGAATCATACCATAATTTTATATATAAATCAAGATGAATTTGAAAATTGAAATTTGCAAATTGCAAATAAAGGAGTCGCATGCGCGACGAAAATGGGTGGTCGCCCACCCCTCACGGCGCTACGCGCCACCCCCCATACCCCCCTGTCCCCTCCCGCCAATCTCCAAAGAGATTGAGGGGGCGCGAATTATGAATGTAGGGGCGACCATTGGTCGTCCGTTGTATGGGAGGGGTTTCCCCTCCCGAGTGAAGAGTGAATAGTGAATAGTGAATAGGTAAGGTGTCCCTACGGGACGAATTATGGTGGGTCCCCACCCCTCACGGCGCTATGCGCCACCCCCCATAACCCCCCTGTCCCCTCCCGCCAATCTCCAAAGAGATTGAGGGGGCGCGAACAATAGGCGCGCGGGTGTGAGGGGGGACACCCCGCGCACGCGGCTTACGGGAACCCCCACCGCTCTCCAGTTCGCGGCAGGGAACCCCTATTACGCCGCAAAAAAAGCCCCAATAATATATTGGGGGGAAGGCGGGGGGCAGGGGGGCGGAAAAAGGGGGTGGGGAGCCCACCTCAGGGGTACGCCCGCGCGCGGCTTACGGGAACCCCCACCGCGCTCCAGTTCGCGGCGGGGAACCCCTATTACACCGCAAAACAATGAAGTCGTCGGCTTTGCCGACTAATGAAGCCGTGCTATCCGCGAACCCCCACAGCTCACAAGTTCGCTTCGGGGAACCCCGGCGCACTAATGATGCCGGCGACGTTGTCACCTAATGATGCGAAGTCGCCCACGTTTCTTAATTAGCCCGCAGGGCGTCTTCATTAGCGTAAGCGTCTTCATTCCACCATCAGCCCCGCAAGGGGCGACTTCATTCGGGCACGTTGTGCCCGCTGGGGGGTGGGGAGCCCCAAATGCGCGGAGCGCACAGATCGTCGCGTCAGCGACTCCGGTTTTTCTTCTTTATTCTTTCTTATTTCTTCTTTATTATTCAGAACAAAAAGGCAACCCCGGTCGCCTCTGAATTCTGAATTCTTAATTATTAAATAAATATGCTTGACTTTGCTAAAACTGTATAATATAATAACTACGTATAAAATCTTTATAATGAGGAGAAATATGCCGTGAGAAAGATATTTATCGTTTTATCCTGCGGGAACAGTTTTTCAAAAAGGGCGTACCGCGCTCTGACGGACTGCAGTTATGACCACGTTTCCGTCAGTTTCAATGAAAATCTTTCCGTAATGTA
This sequence comes from Clostridiales bacterium, assembly GCA_016280525.1. Classification (GTDB taxonomy): domain Bacteria; phylum Bacillota; class Clostridia; order Oscillospirales; family CAG-272; genus UBA1248. The sequence continues at coordinate 5,705 of JAEEGW010000156.1, read as the reverse complement.
TTCCTTTGCAAAGCATCATCTTGACGTTCCGCTCGTCGGCGGTTTCGTTGCCGAATATCCGTCAAGATATATAGCGGAGGGCGGAGATATACCCGTTAAAATATTCGGCTACGAGGTATCCGAAGAAGAGTATATGCGCGTGCGCGACGTTATACGCCGCATGACGACACATCCGCAGATATATTCATATAACGTAATAGACAAAGCGGCGTCCGTTATAGGCGGCAAGTTCGAGCTGCGCCGCTGCTATACGGATCTGTCTTTCGTCTGCCGTTTGCTGCGCCTCGGCAATATACGCAGTATAAAAGAGCTCAATTTCGTGCTCGATCCGTGGCTTATATACGACGGCACCCTGAACGAAGCCGCGGTCAGCGTTGACGAGCGTCACGGCGCGGAATTCTTCAAAAAAACAAAGCCGGCAAAGGCTTTTTCAAAGGCGGCTTTATATCCGCTCAAGCTTCTCGGAAGAAAGGTCTATGAAATGATATGACAGATCAAATAAGAACGGACAGTCTGCTCGATCTTTCTCACAGCCTTGCAGGGGAGTATCTGAAAAAATACGAATCCCCGTATCTTGCGATCCCGCATATAAAAGAGATCATACTCGATATACAAAGCAGACTGCCGGATGACTATATACAGATTAAAGAAGGTGTATTCGCGCATAAAACGGCGACAATAGCGCCGTCCGCTGAAATAATCGCGCCGACTGTAATATGCGCCGGTGCGGAAATAAGGCACTGCGCGTATATAAGAGGCTCGGCACTTATCGGCGAAAACTCCGTCGTAGGAAATTCGACGGAGGTCAAAAACGCAATTATTTTTGATAACGTACAGGTCCCGCATTTCAATTACGTCGGCGATTCGATATTAGGCTATAAGAGCCACATGGGCGCCGGCTCCTTCACCTCAAACGTAAAGAGCGACAAAACTAACGTCACGCTTTCGGTGGACGGCGAAAAGATAGAAACGGGTATGCGCAAATTCGGCGCTGTGCTCGGCGATTTTGTTGAGGTGGGCTGCAACAGCACGCTCAACCCCGGCACGGTCATCGGCAGACATACGAACGTATATCCGAACAGCTGCGTGCGCGGAATAATACCCGCGTGGCACATATACAAAAACAAAGAAAACATCGTGATGAAGATCAAAGGAGAAAATGACTGATGGGAAGACTTTTCGGTACAGACGGCGTTCGCGGCGTTGCAAATACTGAACTTACGTGCGAGCTCGCGCTCAATATCGGGCGCGCCGCGGCGGAGGTACTTTCAAGAGGAATGCGCAGAAGACCGATTTTTATAGTAGGCACAGATACGCGCATATCGTCGGATATGCTGGCGGCGTCCGTAACGGCGGGACTTTGCTCGCTCGGTGCGGACGTCATATCGCTTGACGTCGTTCCGACGCCGGCCGTTGCGTATCTCGTAGGTAAATACAAGGCGGACGCGGGTATAATGATATCCGCGTCGCACAACCCGTCCGAATACAACGGCATAAAGATATTTTCCGGCGACGGATACAAACTGCCGGACGCGCTTGAGGAGCAGATAGAGGCGATAGTGCTCGATCACGCCGTGAATTACGAGTTCAAAGCGGGCGAAAGCGTCGGAAAGAGAACGTTCAAAGCGGACGCGGTAAAGGATTACGTGGATCATCTGCGTTCGTGTGTGCCGAATTCGCTTGACGGATTGAAAATAGGCGTTGACTGCGCAAACGGCTCGGCTTCCGTCACGGCGGAACAGCTTTTCAAGGCTCTGGGTGCGGAAGCGTATATCATAAACGCCTCGCCCGACGGAGAAAACATAAACGTCAACTGCGGCTCCACTCATATCGAGGGGCTTGCCGCTTTCGTCCGCGATAACGGACTTGACGCGGGCGTCGCGTTTGACGGCGACGCCGACAGATGCCTCTGCGTTGACGAAAAGGGCAACGTCATAGACGGCGACGAGATAATGGCTATCTGCGCGACGGATCTGGCGGAGCGCGGCAAGCTGAGAAAGAGAACGGTCGTCGGAACGGTGCTCACAAACTTCGGTTTCGGCAAATTCTGTGAAGAAAACGATCTTAAATTCGTCGCTACCAAAGTCGGCGACAGATTCGTGCTTGAAGAGATGCTGCTGAACGAATACGATTTCGGCGGCGAGCAGTCCGGACATATAATTTTCAGAGATTTCGCCACCACCGGCGACGGTCAGCTCACGGCTATACAGCTTCTTTCGCTTATGAAGCGCAAAGAGAAAAAGCTGTCTGAGATGGCTATGATGAAGAAATATCCGCAGGTGATGAGGAATATACGCGTATCAAACGACGCAAAAGTGCTTTATTACACGAACAGAAGGATAAAGGACGCGGTGGAAGCGGGCAAACGCACGCTCGGCGACGACGGCAGAGTAGTCGTCCGCCCGTCCGGTACGGAACCTTTGATAAGAGTTATGACGGAAGGCTCGGACATCAGCATAATAGACAGAGTTGCGGATGAGATAGCCGAAGTCATAACGGCGGAGCTCGGCTGATATGCTGTGGCTGTATATAGTTTTAGGCGTTGCCGCTCTGATTGTTGTCCTCGAGTGCGGTATAGCGGTTTATTTCTTTAATTTTGCAATAAAAAAACACCCGTATGACCCGTATAAGGAAGCAGAGAAGCGCCCGGAAGAGATGAAGGAAGAGCTTGCCGTATACGACGCGGCAAAAAAAGGCCTACATGAGTACGAGTACGACACAGTAGAGCTTTTGTCGCGTGACGGGCTGAAGCTTAAGGCGAGGTATTATCACGCCAAAGCGTCGCGGAAAATAACCGTTATCATGATGCACGGCTATAACAACTGCTGGTTTTACCAGTTCGGCTACGACGCCTTGTTTTATCTGTCACACGGCTGCGACGTACTTTTGCCGGATCAGCGCGCGTGCGGCGAAAGCGAAGGGAAGTACATAACCTTCGGTGTTTACGAAAGCGAGGACTGCGCGGACTGGTGCTACCGCGTAAACGAGGAATATTCGCCGGAATACATAATTCTGCACGGAATTTCCTTAGGCGGCGCGACGGTCTGCTGTGCGACCGGCGAAAAACTGCCGAAAAACGTCAAAGGCGTTATTGAGGACTGCGGTTTTACGTCGCCTTACGAGCAGTTCGTTCATAACCTCAAACCGATGCATTTGCCGCCGTTTATGGTTTTGCCCGTCACGAATCTTTACTGCAAAATGAAAGCCGGGTACGGTTTCAAACAAAAACGCGCGGTGGACGTTATAAGGGAAAACAAGCTGCCGCTTCTCGTCATACACGGCGACACGGACACGTTCGTTCCCACGTGGATGGGAAAGAAGATATACGAGGCGGCAAACTGCGATAAGGAGCTGTTGCTTATTGAAGGCGCGGAGCACGCAATGGCGTACCGCGTTGACGGAAAAAAGTGCCAGGCCGCGGCGGCGAGGCTGATATATAAGGCGACGGGGATAGATATAACTAATTAAGAATTCAGAATTAAGAATTCAGAAGGCGACGACTCGAGGTCACGCTTGTAGGGGCGACCATTGGTCGTCCGTCTTAAAGAATAATTAAGAAAGAATAAAAATCGGTGTCGCTTCGCGACGAATTATGGTGGGTTTCCCACCCCTCAAGGCGCTACGCGCCACCCCCCATACCCCCCTGTCCCCTCCCACAATCTCTATGAGATTGAGGGGGCGCGGCGAGAAAGCCTCATCCGTCGGCAAAGCCGACACCTTCTCCCAAAGGAGAAGGCAAAAAGCGGGCCGTCGAGGCGCCGACCCCTACCGTTTCCAAAACGTTCGCGTAAGCGAACTCATAGCTTTCGGCGAAGCCGAAATCATAACTGTAAACTCTTAACTTTAACCGGCAGATACGTTATGGATATAATAAGACTGAATAAGGATACGGATTCCGTATATCAGCTTTTCTGCGAGTACGCGGAGGGCGAACAGCTTTATAAGAGGCTTGGCAGAGATGAATTTGAAGAAAAATTCTTTTCGCCGATGCAGGGATACGAAAAGGTTTTTCTGTGCGCTGAAAACGGTGACGCCGCCGCGGGTTTTGCCGCGGGGCTTATCTGCCTTGATTCAAACGTATCGTACGTCACAGCTATACTCGTCGCCGCCGAATACAGACGAATGGGCCTCGGCAGCGCGCTTATGTCCGCGCTTGAAGCCGCGATGAAGACGCCGAAGACGGAGAAGTACGAATTTTCGTTTTACAATCCGCAGTCTTTACCGTGGATAGTCCCCGGTACGCCGCGCCACGATCATCCCGGTTATCCCGGAGTGGATATGATAAACACGGGCTACGTGTTTATGAAAAACATGGGTTATCACGACTATGCGTATCAGAATTCATATTATCACAAGCTTGAAAACTACGTTATGCCCGCGGATATAGCGACCATAGAGGAAGAGGCGGCAAAGCAGGGCTACGCCGTCACGTATTACGATAAAAACCGCCACTACGGAGCGGAGGAGTGTATGGATTCCATAGGCTCCGCGGGGTGGAAAAGCACGGTTTTAAACAACATAAACACGGAGGGCGCGCCGCCGCTTCTTATTGCGGAGCATATAGAAGCCGACAACGGCACGGCTCGCATGGTCGGCTTTACCGGGCCGGTGTACGTGCAGGAAAGCGGCAGGGGTTATCTTGCCGGTATCGCCGTCGCGCCGGATCACAGAGGTCACGGCCTGGGCAAACTGCTTTTCTGCAAGCTCTGCGGCGCGTTGAAAGACGAAGGCGCGCAGTTTATGACGCTGTTTACGGGCGAGACAAACAAAGCGCGACGGATATACGAGGCGGCGGGGATGAAGATAGTCCGGTGTTTTTCGTGCATGAGAAAAGAGATAAAATGAGCGTTTATATCTGTCCCGTCTGCGGGAAACCGCTTAACAGAGTTGATAAAACGATGCGCTGTGAGAACAACCACAGCTACGATATATCTGCCAAAGGCTACGTGAATCTGCTTGGTCCCGGCAAAATCGAGCGCGGGGACGATGCGGATATGGTGGCGGCGAGAAGAAGATTTTTAAATTCCGGCAGCTACGACGCTCTGCGTAACGCCTTATGCGAAGTTTTATCAAATATCCCGTTTGACACGCTGCTCGACGCCGGATGCGGAGAGGGATATTATACGAAAAAGCTGTGCGACAGCTTTGATAAAACGGAAATATACGGGCTTGACATATCAAAAAAAGCGGCGGAAAAAGCGTCCGCTTTGTGTAAGGCCGCAAATATCTGCGTCGCCAGCGCGTACCGTATGCCGTATGCGGACGGCAGCTTTGACTGTATTTTAAACGTATTCTCACCGCTTGCCGCGGACGAATATATAAGAGTGCTCAAAAAAGGCGGTCATCTCGTTATGGCGGCGCCTTTGCCGGAGCATTTATCCGAGCTTAAGCGTATAGTTTACGATAAAGTCAATATAAAATCGATGAAAGATACGGATATAGAAGGCTTTTTCCTTGTATCGGAAAAACAGATAATATATCCGATGCAGCTTGACACGGCATTACTGAAAGACTTGTTTACCATGACGCCGTACTATCACAAAACGTCGTACGAAGATAAAGTTAAGCTCGATTCCGTCGCCTCGCTTACGGTAACCGCGGCGTTTACGGTATTTGATTATATAAAAGATTAACAGCACCCATTCCCCGGAGGAACAGATGAAAAAAACAGCCGCAGTGCTTTTGACGTTTATTTTCATATTTAT
>JAEEGW010000155.1 GCA_016280525.1 Clostridiales bacterium | reverse complement strand
ATAAAATACCTGAATTTCTTTGCGGATATTTTCGGCGTAGATACGGCGAAAAGGCAGGCGAAAATACACGAATACGCCTCCGCGTTTGAGATAGAAGCCGATCTTGCAAAGCCGATCTCCGCGTATTCCCACGGTATGAAGCAAAAGCTTGCCATAATCTCCGCGTGGCTGCACGAGCCTGACCTTATAATAATGGACGAGCCGTTCGTCGGGCTTGACCCGAAAGCTTCGCATCTGCTCAAAGAGATGATGAGACAGGTATGCGATAACGGCGGCGCTATATTCTTCTCCACTCACGTGCTTGAAGTCGCGGAAAAGCTCTGCGACAAGGTCGCCATAATAAAGCAGGGCAAGCTCATACGCTCCGGCACCATGGAAGAAGTCAAGGGCGACGAATCGCTTGAAGAAGTGTTTTTGGATCTGGAGGCGTAAAATGTTCCGCGTACTTCTCAAAAAACAGTTTACGGAGATCTTCAAGTCGTATTTCTACAACCCGAAAAACAACACGGGCAGAAGCGGCAGATCCACCGTCGTTATGTTTATCATTTTCGGCGCGGCTATGGTCTTCGGTCTCGGCGGAATGTTTACGATGCTGTCCGTCGCGCTGTGCGCCAGCCTTCACGCCGCCAGCGCGGACTGGCTGTATTACGCCATACTCGGGCTTACCGCCATGGCGATGGGCGTTTTCGGCAGCGTGTTCAGCACTTATTCCGGTCTGTATCTTGCAAAAGACAACGACCTGCTTTTGTCAATGCCGATACCCGTAAAATATATAATCGCCTCGCGGCTTGCCGGCGTTTATCTTATGGGACTCATATATTCCGGCACGGCGACGGTCCCGGCGTTTATAGTTTACCTGATATTCGGCTCGCCGTCGCTTAAAGCCGTAATAGGCGGGATACTGTTCATCCTGCTCATATCCGTCATAGTCCTCATACTCTCCTGCATCTTAGGCTGGGTAATCGCGAAAGTCAGCCTTAAACTCAAAAACAAGAGTTTTATTACCGTCATCATCTCCGTTTTATTTATCGCCGGATACTATTTCGTATATTTCAAAGCAAGAGAATGGATCAGCACCTTAGCCGAAAACGCCGCGGAATACGGCGCGAAGATAAAAGGCGCCGCGTACGGGCTTTACCTTTTCGGCAGCGCCGGCACGGGCGACCCGCTGACGCTTGCGATATTCACGCTGGCAGTCGTTTTATGCGCCGCCGCGGTATGGTTCATACTTGAAAAGAGCTTTATAAAGACCGCGACGTCCGCAGGCGCGGTAAGCGGCAAGGCGTACCGCGAAAGATCAGTCAAAGCCCGCGGGAGCGGCTCCGCTCTGTTTGCAAAAGAAATGAAAAGATTCACGTCAAGCGCGAATTATATGCTCAACTGCGGTTTCGGCGTCATTATGCTGGTCGCCGCCGCCGTCGCGCTGTTCATAAAAGGCGACTGGGTAACAGCTGCTTTGAGCGGCTTCTTTAACGGCAGGATGACGGCGGTCATCGCGTTTTTCGCGTTCTGCTTCATGGCATCGGCAATAGATATCGCCGCGCCGTCCGTCGCGCTTGAAGGCAAAAGCTACTGGATAACAAGATCCATGCCGGTATCGTCTTATCAGATACTTTTATCAAAGCTGCAGCTTCAGCTCGCCGTCTCCGGCGGCGCTTCCCTGCCGTTAATCGCATCGGTCATCGTTGCGCTGCGGCGCACGCCGCTTGACGCGGCGGCGTTTGCGGCGGCGGCTCTGTCGCTTCTGCCGCTTTACGCTCTGTGGCAGATGTTCTGGTCGCTCAAAAACCCGAATCTGAACTGGACCTCGGAGATTATACCCATAAAGCAAAGCATGAGCGTCGTCGTTTCAATGTTCACCGGCTGGGGCTACGCCGCAGTCCTCGGAGGCGTTTGCATGGCTGTCGGATATTTTACCGGCGGCGCGGTATGTCTTGCCGCGGCCGCTGTCATAAACCTTTTGCTTTCGTTCTTCTTATGGAAATGGCTTAAAAACAAAGGCGCCGCAAAATACGACGCTCTGTAAAAAATATAAATCCCGCCGTGCTAAAACACGGCGGGATTTTTTTATTCCATAAATATCTCAAAATCGCCGAAAGCGGTCACTTTCTGAAGCTTTACGTCGGGAAACGACGTAACTTCCTGAATTTTTATAATCTCCGCTGCGAAAGCCTTTGAATCCGTTATCTTTACTTTATAGTCGCCGAAAGCGTTAACGAACTGTATTTTAAGATCCGGAAACGACGTCACTGTCTTGAATATGACCTTCTTACCTTTGAATTTGTTCAAAAAAATCTTGTCGTAACTCATTTTATTATCCTCCTTGTTTTTTTCAGTCAAATACCGCGGGGCGTATATAATAGCAAGCGGTATATTTTTCTGTTTTTTCAAGCTTTATCAGATCAGACTGCTCTGCTATATCGGTAATTACGCCTCTTTTTGACGGAAGCGAGGTCCACGGCTCGATACATACGTACGGCGCGTCGGTTTTCGGTCTGTGCCACAGTCCGAGATACGTAAAATCACGCAGACCCACTGTAACGCCGCGTCCGCCGCGCTTCGGCTTCAGAACGACTCTGCCGCCGTGGTTTTTAAGTATTATCGCGTCGTTATCAAACAGATTATGCTCCATATCGAGTCTTTGATCTTCGCACAGCGCAAACGGCTCGTAAGCGTCAAGGAAAAAACAGTCCTCGCTGAATACTGCTTTCTCCGGCGCGGCGTCTTTGCAGAAATACAGCGCGTAGTCTTCAAAAACGTGACCGTTATCAAGCGGCAGATTTATGCCCGGATGACCGCCTAAGCCGAAATACATAGTTTTTTCGCCCGTGTTTTCGACCTCGTACGTTACGTAAAGCGCGTCGTTTTTTATCTCAAAATTTACTTTGTATAAGAAGTCAAACGGATAAATTTTAAGCGTTTCGTCGCTGCTTTTCAGCGCAAAAGACGCGGCAGCTTCAGTCACGCTTTCCGGCTCAAGCACGCTGTTTTTTACAAATCCGTGTATGTCGAGCGGATATTGCCGACCGTCATATATATACGTTTTCTGCCACAGACGCCCGACGTACGGAAACAGGTTAGGCGAGCGGTCTTTCCAGTATTTTTCATCGCCCTGCCATATTATCTCCGTCTCGCCGCATTTAAGCGATAACAGCTCCGCGCCGCGAGACGATATTTCGGCGTATAAAATATCGTTTTGTATTTTATATGTTTTCACGTTATTTTACTATCCTTTGACGTATTGATAGAGGGGTTGATATTTTTATGAGATCGTTCGCGTTCGGGAATCCCTGATACCCGCCGTCGCGGATTTCAATCGGGCGCTGCTCAACACTCTTCGCCGTGCTTATTTTCGTAAACTAAGCGCGGTCACGCGTCCGGTAAAACGATCTCGCCGTCCGAACAGCGGACCGTGATCTCCGGCGTCGCTCCGGAGTTCCAATGCGGGAGCTTCTCAATTTCTTCCCACTCGGCGGCGGTCCCGGCGAAATTGATCAGGGTAAGGTCTCTGCAGTCCGCGAACGCGTTTTCACCGATCCTCTTCAGACTTGCCGGCAGATCGGCTTCTCTGAGCCAGTCGCAGTATTTGAAGGCGTCGAAACCGATCTCCGTTACGCCCTCCGGAACCGGAGCCTTATACATAAATTTGCAGCCGAAGCAGGCGTAGTCGCCGATCTTCGTCATACCGTCAAGGAAAGAGAAGGTCGTCGTAGGATTTGAAGGCGGATAGAAGACAAGTTCGGTCTTATCCTTGGTGTAAAGAATCTTCCCCTCGTCCGAGTAATAGTTCTTATTGTTCTCATCGACGGTCAGATGCTTCAGCGCGGTGCAGTTCAAAAAAGCTGTCGGAGGGATGTTTTCGACGTCGGCTGAAAAAACGAACTGAGTTATGTTTTTTGCGCAGACAAACGCGTACGGAGCGATATCCGTCACGCCGTCCGGAATGTTGTAGAACGTGTAGGGCTTGCCCGCGGGAAACCAGACGATCCTCTTTCCGTCCTTTGAATAGACCACTCCGTCAACGTCCTTGAGCGCGCCGTTGCCGTCGCCCACCTCCACCACCATAAGGCTGTAGTCGTACCAGAAGGCGCCGTCGGCGACGGACTCCACGCCGTCGGGAAGCTCGAATTTGAGAAGCCCGGTGAGGGAGCAGTGATCGGCGGGATAGCAGACCAGCGTTTTCCCGTCCCCGGAGTAAAGCACGCCGTCGACGGATCTCAGATACGGATTATCGACGTCGACTTCGATCTGCGTAAGCCCGATCTTCGTCAGCGCGCAGTACGCTATCTTTTTGACGCTCGCCGGAAGCGTGACCTTTCTGACAGGTCCGCCGGCGTCGGTAAGCGCGTAACTCCAGATCCCCGTCACGCTCAGCCCGTCAACATCGGCGGGAAAAACGACCTCCTGATCGCTCCCCGTATAAGACAGCGCGTAAGCCGTTTGATCGCCGAGATCGAGAAACTTAAAATCACCGCTCTCGAAAAGTCTGCCTGCCGGCATTGGTTCATCGGATCTTCCCCAAACCTGCCCTGCGCCGCCGTCGGTCCGGGCCGGCTCCGTCTCAGCCTGATTTTCCTTCGTGACGGACGGGCGGCTTCCGTCCGTGTCCTTTCCGCCTCCGCAGGCGCAGAGCGAAAGGATGATCGCCGCCGTCAGCAGCAGTGAAGCGATTTTTTTCATACGTCATCCTCCTGATAAGAGTTGGATAATTCATCGTTACGCATTTTATTCACCTCCGATGATATGATAACATATAATTGTGACAAAATCAAGCAAATGAGAAAACGGGAGTTAATGAAGGCGTCGGCGTTCCTTCATTAGCTCCGAAGGAGCGTCTTCAATAGCGTTAGCGTCTTCATTTCTTCATTAGCCCCGCAGGCCCATTCCCCAAAACTCGACAAGCTCGTTTCGGGGTCCCCGAGGGCGGGGCGACTTCATTGAAAAATCCGTCCTTTCGGACGGATTTTTTTGAGCTTCGCGATCAATTTAGATGCGCCTTTATCTCGGAAAACCAGAATTTGTCAAATTAGTCTTCCAAAGTGAAAATGTTAGTATAAATATCAGAAGAATCCAAATATGAGACTTTTAGATTATATTCTCCGCTCGGAGCATCAAGAGGAATCAAAAAGTAAAATGTATATGTTTTGCTTTCATGTGCATTGATAATATGATTTCCAATATCGGTTGTTGAAGGAATGGGCTCTGCAGGAATTAGATACTCCGTTTCACCATCAATACAGAACAACTTGGGTATAGCTCTATAATCACTTTCAGCTCCTTCATATGAGTATTTCCTGTTTGATGAATTTATTAATTCGACTGATATTTCTATTTTTTCACCTCTGATGATATCATTAGCGTTTATCGAATACGAAAATGAAAAAATATTAGAAGAAGTATTATTGCATCCCGCAAGAATTGTCAGTGCCATTGCGCACAAACACACGATTATAACCACCCTGATTGTTTTCATCACAGGCCTCCTCAAATTCGAGCTTGTTAAGTTCATTATAGCACAAAAATATGAATTTTTCAATTATCATTATTTTCTTTCGACGTATTGATCGAGGCGATGAGCATACGGCGGATAGCACCGCGAGTATTAGTGAAATCGCGGCGGTGCCGCGGTGAAATCCTCAGACTTCGTCCTCGGATGAAATCGTTCGCGTTGCTCACGATGAAATTAAATCCACCCACCCGCCGTCGAGGCGGATTTCATCCACGTTAGTGGATTTCATCGGCGTCAGCCGATTTATCCCACCCGTAAGGGTGGATTTAGTTGAAAAGCCTCGCTTTCGCGAGGTTTTTCATGCGGGATTCTTCTTGGATTTTGCAAGGCATAAGTGCAGACTTCTTTGTGTGTGCCTTGCAAAATCCTTCGGTCACCGTTCAAAAACGATCCACCGGATCGTTTTTTTCACTGCTTCGAATCCCGCACATATATTATATCTCCATGCGGGATTCTTCTTGATTTTTGCAAGTCATAAGTGCTAATGGGTTCTTTGGTGACTTGCAAAGCCGCTTGCGGTGCCCGAAGAAATCTGCGCGCCGCTGCCGCGGCTGTGCTTGATTTCTTTCGACCGCTGCGCTTTCCTCGCCTTGCTTCATCTTCCACAGGAAGCGCAAGGCTCGTCAACAGTCACCGCTAAAAACGCTCCCCCGGAGCGTTTTCTTAACGCTGCTTCGAATCCCGCACATATAGTGAAGCGCCATAGAAAAAGGTACCTTGCGGTACCTTTTTCTATGTGCTTAGCGCCCGAAATCGCAAATAAGCAAAAAATCAAAAAATCGCGCCAATTATCAAAATTTCACATTCTTTTGTTTAGTATTAAGTTCTAAACGCTCGAAATCACAAAAAACTTTGATAATATTGTTATATTTTCTTAAATCACATATATCACTATTTAAATGATTGATATTAAAAACTACTCTTTCTGGTATTATTTTTACATCGATGTTAGAAACAAGATTACTCGCCATTACACCATGTTTTATCTTAGAAAGAGTTTCAACCCATTCTTTAAAATGAATCCCAGTGTTCAATGATAAACAGGGAAAAACGATTTTTATTATTTTATATGAATCTTCATATTGTGTGCATTTTTCAAGAACAAAGCTGCGAACAATATCTATATTTTCCATGTAGTCATCACTAATGTCCGGATCAGATACGAATAGATCGCAAATATGTATATATAGCTCAATCCTTAGGTGTGAGAATCTTTCGTCACGAACGGTAAGACAATAATACCTCATTTCACAACGTTCGGAGAAAACTATGTAAGTCGATTTAAAGATATTACTATTGAAAGCATCTTTAATGTTTTTGTAGTTTTCATTAAGTGGTCTCCTTGCATAGAGTTTAATTGTTTACAATCATCCATATTAGAATTATGAAAAACATAGTACTATTATTTGCTAAAACCATATGTTTTTCTTGTTCAAGTCCTGTATTCACACTTTTATTTACTGTTTTTTTGCATTTTTATAGTTGAACAGTATGTATATAAAAAAAGCAAAAACCCCTGATAAATCAAGGGCTTTCACTCTTTTTGCCTTTTCGGGCGATAATCATGGCGCGCCATGCGGGATTCGAACCTGCGACCTACCGGTTCGTAGCCGGGCACTCTATCCACTGAGCTAATGGCGCATACACCGGCTTTTTTCCGGTGCCTTGATATAATATCACTTTTTTCCCTAAATGTCAAGGGTTTTTGTGCGATATTTTTATTTTTTTTCTTTGTCGATCTTCAGATATTCGCGCACGAGCGTGTTCAAAAGCTCGTCGCGGTCTATTTTGCGTATGAGGCCGCGTGCGTTCTTATAGTTGGTTATATACGTCGGATCCTCCGAAAGGATATAGCCGACTATCTGGTTTATCGGGTTATAACCCTTCTCTTTCAGCGCCTGATACACCTGTACCAGTATTTCTCTCGTTTCCTTTTCTTTTTCGCGTACGAGAGAAAAAGTAATTGTTTTATCTTTTTCTGACATTTTGCGGCTCCTTTCGGTTAAGTATATATATTATACCACATTTTTTTAATTTTGCAAGTGTTTTTGAGAAGAATTCAGTAATTTATATTCATAACTGTCCTGAAGCGCCTGCAGACACGCCTCTATTATGTCAAACGACACGCCTACGGTGGTCCAGACGCCTTCTCCGTCCGTTGATTCCATAAGCACGCGTACCTTTGCCGCCGTCGTCGTCGTCGCGTCTATGACCCTGACCTTGAAATCGAGCAGTTTCATATCCTTTACCTCGGGATAAAAGACAGACAGCGCGCGGTTCAGAGCGTTGTCCAGCGCGTTTACCGGGCCGTTTCCGAGGGAGCTTCCCATCTCCGTCTTTCCGCCGACCTCTATCTGCACGACGGAGCACGAAGTAAGCTCGCCGTTTGCGGACGGAAAATCGTCCGTGGTCTTATGCAGGATTATATTGAAATGCGGTTCATATTTGTAAAGCGCTTTTCTCAAAAGCAGCGAGAACGACGCCTCCGCCGCCTCGTAATGATAACCGAAAAGCTCCTTTTCTTTTAGCACGGCAACGGCGCGCATAAGCTCCTCCGAATCCTTATCCGCGTCCGGCACGAGCTGGCGCACGCGGTCAAGCAGAGTATTCCTGCCGGAGATCTCCGACAAAACGAGCTTGCGTTCGTTTCCGACGAGCGACGGGTCTATATGTTCAAACGACGGCGGATATTTTTTGACCGCGTCTATATGCATACCCGCCTTGTGATAAAACGCGCTTTTGCCTATGTACGGTTTGTTGTTTCTTATTCTGGTATTCGATATTTCGGATATCGCGTTTGCGGTCTTTTTCAAAAACCGCATATCGCAGTCAAACTCGTATCCGAGCTTGAATTTGAGGCTTGGGATGATTACGGAAAGATCGGCGTTTCCGCATCTTTCGCCTATGCCCAAGAAAGTGCCCTGTATCTGCGCCGCTCCCGCTTCCGCGGCGAGCAGCGAATTCGCGACGGCGCAGCCTATATCGTCGTGAAAATGCACCGCGACGCTTTTATATCTGTTTACAGCCTCTTTCGTGAGCCTTTCCGCGTCAGACGGCAAAACCGCCCCGGTCGTATCGCACAGGCACAGCGTATCCGCGCCGGCGTCCGACGCGCAGTCAAGCACTTTGTACGTGTACTCTCTGTCCGACATAGCGCCGCTGTAAAAATGCTCCGCGTCGAATATCACTTCTTTGCCCTTGCTTTTAAGGTATGAAACGGTATCGCGTATTATACGCAAATTTTCATCCGCGCTTATTTTCAGCACTTCTTCTACTAAAATTGACGATGCCTTGCCGAATATGACGACTACGGGAGTTTCCGCGTCAAGCAGTTTTTTCATAGCTGCAGACTCCTGTGGCTTTTCCCCCGCGTGAACGGTGGAGGAAAACGCGGCGAGCTTTGCGTGCTTGAAATCTACCGATTTGAGCTGCCCGAAAAGCTCCTCGTCCTTCGGATTGGACGCCGGAAATCCGGCTTCTATTATATCAACGCAGAAGCCGTCCAGTATTTTTGCGATCTTTACCTTATCCTGTACGGAATAAGCTATCCCCTCGCTCTGCGCGCCGTCGCGCAGCGTAGTATCAAGTATCTGTATCTTCTTCATATCCTCATCCGTTTTCGTCAAGCAGTCTGTTCACGGCGTTTATATACGCTATGATGCTCGCCTCGATTATATCCGTTGATAAGCCTCTGCCGGTGACGGAGCCGCCTTCGACCTTGAGCTTTACGGTCACCTCGCCCAGCGCGTCCTTGCCGCCGGAAATGGAGTGTATCGCGTAATCGTACAGTTCGTGCGGCGGCGGGCAGATTATTTTATCCACCGCCTTGTACGCCGCGTCCACGGGTCCGTCGCCTATCGCAACGTCCTCAAACTTTACGCCGTCCTTGATCAGCCTTATGACGCAGGTAGGCGTAGATCTGTTGCCCGCCTGCACCGCAAATCTGTCAAGCGTGTAGTGCGGCGTTTCACGTATATGCTCCGACGCTATGGCTTCAAGGTCTTTGTCCGTTATATCCTTTTTCTTGTCCGCTAATTCTTTGAAAACCTCAAAATATCTGTCAAGCTGCTCTTTGTCGGGATTGTAGCCGAGTTCAACGAGGCGTTTTTCAAACGCGTGCCTGCCGGAATGTTTCCCGAGCGCCATGTTGTCGCGGTTTATGCCTATATCCTCCGGCTTCATTATCTCATAAGTGCGTCTGTCGTTCAGCACGCCGTGCTGATGTATGCCCGCCTCGTGAGAGAACGCGTTGTCCCCTACCACCGGCTTGTTTTTCGGCGCGTGATCGCCGGTTATGCCGTATATAAGGCGGCTCGATCTGTATATCTGCGTGGTGTCTATGTCCGTATATATACCCATTACGTCGCCTCTGACTTTTATGCCCATGACGACCTCTTCAAGCGCGGCGTTGCCGGCCCTCTCGCCTATGCCGTTTACGGTACATTCCACCTGTCCCGCCCCGGCTGACAGCGCCGAGAGGGAATTCGCGACCGCGAGGCCTAAATCGTTGTGGCAGTGCGCAGCGATCACGGCGTTTTCTATGCCTTTCGTATGAGCTTTAACGTATAACACGAGCTCCGCCATTTCCGCCGGGGTGGTGTAACCCACCGTGTCCGGTATGTTCACGGTCGTCGCGCCGGCGGCGATCGCCGCGGACAGCACCTCGCATAAAAAATCTTTATCCGACCTTGTCGCGTCCTCCGCGGAAAACTGAACGTCGGCACATTTGCTTTTTGCGTAAGCGACGTATTCTTTTACGGCGGAAAGCACCTGCTCTTTGCTCAGATGGAGCTTATGCTCCATATGTATTTCCGACGTGGCGATAAACACGTGTATGCGCGGGTGTTCCGCTTCTTTTAACGCTTCCGCCGCCGCGTCTATATCGGACTTCAGGCAGCGCGCGAGCGAGCAGACGGTAACGCCTTTTACGTTTTTCGCTATCGCCGCTATCGCGTCAAAGTCTCCTTTTGAGGACGCGGCAAAACCCGCCTCGATAATATCGACGCCGAGTTTTTTCAGCTGTTTCGCCGCGTCTAACTTCTCTTGCAGATTCATCGAACAGCCGGGCGACTGTTCCCCGTCGCGCAGCGTTGTGTCAAAAATTTTGATTTTTCTCATTATCAGTTTCCCAATCTGAAAGCGATATTGCTTATATATACCGGGCAGCCGT
>JAEEGW010000154.1 GCA_016280525.1 Clostridiales bacterium | reverse complement strand
GCTCTACCATCTGAGCTATAGCAGCGCTTTGCGGCAACGCGCATATTATATCAAATTAAAACAGACTTGTCAAGACTTTTTATAAAATTTCTTCAATTTGTTTTGATATATTTGACCGCACAGCTCTGACCATTCGCAGTCACCGCATATTTCAGACAGCTTTTCTGTGCGGCAGACCCGGTCCATGACGTTGTTTTTTAAATCGTTATATACGTATTCTTTGCCGTATTCAAGCAACAAAACGTCACAAACGGCGCTGTCATAACGGCGGACTTTATCTTCGTCTTTGCAGATGCCGGCAGAACTGTACGGGCAGGCGCGGCATATATCGTCCGCGCCGTTAACCAAAATCAAGTTCTCGCCGTTTTCAAGCGACGTTATAATGCGGCGCATATTTGCAGTGAATTTCTCGCTGTAGCCTTTTCCGACGAAATTGCCCATGCACAGAAGGTGATGCGGTCTTATCTGCATTTCATCGCCCTCATCGCGTTTGCCGCGCACAATAACGCAACGCCGGTGTCCGCAAACACGGCGAGCCACATAATATCCGATATCCCGAAGAAGCTCAATATAAGTATCGCGACTTTGACCGCTATTGCGAATATTATATTCTGCCTTGCTATGCTTACCGTCTTTTTGGATATCTTCATCGCTTTCGGCAGCTTTCCTATATTGTCGTCCGTAAGCACTATATCCGCCGCCTCTATCGCCGTATCGGAGCCGAGAGCGCCCATTGCGACGCCCACGTCGGCACGCGCTAAAACCGCCGCGTCGTTTATACCGTCGCCCACGTACGCGGTCTTTCCTTCCGCTATGAGTTTTTCCATTTCTTCCGTTTTATGTTCGGGCAAAAGCTCCGCGCATACCTGATCTATACCTACCTCCGACGCCGCTTTTTCTGCGGAATTTTTTATATCTCCGGACAGCATTACGGTCTTTTTGACACCGAGCTTTTTCAACTCCTTTAAAGACTCCGCCGCGTTATCCTTTACCTCGTCTTTTAATGAAATACAGCCGAGATACCTGCCGTCACAGCACGCGTGAACGGCAGTATTTGAATTATTTTCAACGTCGCAGCCGTATCTCTTCATCAGTTTTGCGTTGCCGGCGGCGCAGAGCTTTCCGTCTATCGCAGCGACTATGCCTTCACCCGATATTTCCTTAACGTCCCGCACGTCATACGCTTTATAATCAAGCGCGGACAGCGCTTTTGCTATCGGGTGCTTTGAGTGAGCCTCAAGACTGCAAACGGTGTTAATAAGCTCGTCTTTGTCGCCTGCGGCGCATATTTCCGATACCGTAAAGCTGCCTTTCGTCAGCGTTCCGGTCTTGTCAAACGCGAATATCTCGGTTTTTGACAGCGCTTCAAGATATTCCGTCCCTTTGACGAGTATACCGTTTCTCGACGCAGCGCCGACGCCTGCGAAGAACGTCAGCGGGACCGAAATAACGAGCGCACACGGGCAGGAAACGACGAGGAACGTAAGAGCCCTGTGGATCCACGTTTTCCACTGCTGATCAAACAGCGGAGGAAGCACGGCGACGATAAGCGCAAGTATGATAACGACCGGCGTATAAATTGATGCAAATTTGTTTATAAAGCTTTCCGTCTTCGCTTTTTTTGCCTCAGCGCCTTCTATCAGCCCGGTTATGCGCGCGGCGGCGGAATTATCGTATTCCGCTGTCGCTTTGAACTTTATCTCTCCGTTTATATCAATATAACCGCTCATTACCGCGTCGCCTTCGGAAAGGTCGCGCGGGAACGATTCACCGGTTATGGCTGACGTGTCAAACGACGCGGAGCCGGATGTTATAACGCCGTCCACCGCGACTTTTTTACCGGGGCTTACGACTACGGTGTCGCCGACTGTTACTTCTTTTGCGGAGATTTCAACAACTGTTCCGTCTTTTAAAACTTCCGCCTGCTTCGGCATTACGTCTATGAGCGTTTCTATCGAATCTCTGCTCTTATCTACCGCGAGATCCTGCAAAAACTCGCCGAAGCTGTATAGTATCATAACGGCTGCTGCTTCCGAAAACGAGCCGGTGAAGAACGCACCAACGGACGCGACCGTCATAAGCGTACATTCGTTGAAAACGTCCTTTTTTATGATCCGCTTTACTGCCGTTATTATAACTCCTATGCCCGTTACGGCAAACGCGGCGATATAAAGTATCAGATAAACCGGCATCGGCAATTTGAACAGATGCTCCGTTAAAAGCCCCGCGGCAAAAAGTACGAACGATATTATGAGTTTTATTATCTCGGCTTTTCTGTTTTCGCCGCCTCCGTGTTCATGTCCGTGACCGTGTCCGTGATCATGTTCATGTTCATGATCATGTTCGTGTTCGTGCTCGTGGCAATCACAACGCTCATGCTCATTATTTTTATTATTCTTCATATACTCGCCTCTTACTCCGAAATATGCTCCATTCCCTGACCTATAATGCTTCTGACGTGGTCGTCCGCAAGAAAATAATACACCGTCTTGCCTTCGCGTCTGCTTGATACGAGCTTTGCGTGGCGCAGAAGCTTCAGCTGGTGAGATATCGCGGACTGCGTCATTTTAAGAAGCTCAGCGATAGCGCAAACGCACATTTCGCGTTCGAAAAGCGCCCAGAGTATTTTGATGCGCGTGCTGTCTCCGAATACCGAAAACAGCTCGGAAAGCTCCGCCAGCACTTCGTCTGCCGGCATTTGCCCGCTTACGTCCGATAACAGTTTTGAATGATCGTGTGTTTTCATACCCGCCTCTTTCATAACATATGTTCATTTGTTCATATGATAACACATAAAACGCGTTTTGTCAAGATATTAAACATAAAAAAACCGCGCTATTTGCGCGGTTATTTTGGTTTATTTGCTTATTTCTTGTTAACAGCGTTCTTAAGAGTCTGGCCTGCTTTGAATGCAACTGCTTTGCTTGCTTTGATCTTTACGGCTTCGCCCGTTCTCGGGTTCTTGCCGGTTCTTGCGCCGCGCTTTCGGACGTCAAATGTACCGAATCCGGTTACCTGAACTTTTTCGCCTTTTTTAAGGGAAGCCTGGATAACAGCTATAGCTGCGTTTACTACTGCGTCTGCAGTCTTGGCGTCTACTCCGGCCTTTTTCTGTACTGCGCTGATAAATTGTGTCTTATTCATTTTAAATTCCTCCTGAATAATATTTTCATTTATTATTATACTATATCATCTTGTATTTGTCAATCGGTTGTTTGATTTTTTTCGGTATTTCTTTATGTTTTTTTGCTGTAATTTTCTTGTTTTTTGTGCGTTTTGCGCTTTTTCCGGTTTTATGCATGAAAATACCCCGCAGATGACTGCGGGGTATGCGTTTTTTATTCGCCGTACATTGACGCGTACCATTCGTTATAAATGTATACTACGCCGTTTTCGTTGTCCGCCTGCTCTTCGCCGACGTTCATGAACTGCTGATAATCCGCGTTGTTTTCCTCAAGATCCGTTACCGTTTTCTTGAAGAATTCGGTGTAGAGGTTCAAGGCTATTTCATCATAGTATTCGTATGATTTGGTCTTGAATCCGTCGTATTCGGACTTCGCGTTCTTAAGCGTGATATTGAGCTCCGCCATTCTCGATTCTATCTCGGAAATACGTGTGAATACCTCGGAATTCGCTAAAAGCTCGTATGCGTCCTGCTTTGTCTTCAGAGCCGCTTTTGCCGCGTCGTATTTGCTCTTTTCGCCTGCGGCGGGAGCGGTGGCTTTGTTGTAAGCCGCTACAAGATCAGACAGTTCTTTTTCAAGCTGTTCCGTCTTAGTCTCGTCCGTGTTGGCGGCTATCTCGGCTTCCTTCTCTTCCACGTAGGACAGAGCTATCGCGCCGTCTCTGTTCTTCTCGTTATAAGCAGCCTCGGCTTCTTCAAGAGCCTTCTGCGCGTCCTTTACCGCGCTTTCAGCTTCGGCAAGTTTATCTTTTTCGGCTTTGGACTGGGTGTTAAGCGTCGTGTATTCTTCCGCGAGCTTATCGTATTCAGTCTGCGTGCTGTCTATAAGCGCCTTGAGATCCGCGTAATCTTTGTCAAGCTTGCTCTGCGCGGGAGCCTCGAGAGCGTCTATTTCTTTCTGGATGTTTTCAACGTTGCCGTTGAATGTGTTGTAGTTGTTCAATCTGGCGCTGTACGCCGTCTTCATCGGGTATTCGACTTCCTTGCCGGAAGAATCTATACCGGTTACCTTAAGAGATTCGTACTCGGCTTCAAGATCCGTTACGACTTTGTTGTTTTCGTCGTACGCCGCCTGAGCCTCCGCAACGGCTTTTCTCAATTCGTAGGAGTAACCCTTCTGCGCTCTGATCTCAAGCTCGGCTTCCTCTATTTCCTTGTTCCAGGCGTCTATCTTTGCCTGATCGGGAGCGAGGTCCGGCTGATCGTCCGTCGCTTTGACTTTTTCTTCGTCCGAGATCTTCTTTTCAAGATCTTTTATGAGGTTCTGCTGTGTTTCTATTTCTTTATCGTACGGTTTTACCGCGTTCTTTGCCGCGGTAAGCGCGTCCGCGTAAGGTTTGAGAAGTTCTTTTGCTTCTTCGATCCTGTTCAGATACGATTCAGCGGTGTCTTTTACAAGATCTAGCTGTTCTTTGTATTTGTCGGCTTCCGCCTTATATGACGCAAGATCCTTCTTTAACTCTTCTATCTTTTCAAGACGTCTCTGTTCAACGTCAAACGCTTTTACCTGCGTGAGCACGGTCTTGGAAAGCTCTTTCATCTTTTCAACAAGATCCGCGTTCTTTTCCTTTTCGAATATGAATCCGAGGTACGGGGAGACTATCGTGCTTCTGTTTGCCGCTTTGTCTTTCTCCCAGACGTCAAGTTCCATGTCTTCTTCCGGATATGCGATGAACGTGTTGCCTGTTGCGAATATGTTCATCATATAATCCTGGGTTATGCGCTGCAGTCTTCCGGTCTCGCCGTCTATTCTGTAGTTGATGCCTTCAACGCCGTACTGGAGGAGGTTTCTTATTTCGGAGTTCGTCGAGATCAGGGTTATTATTTCCATGCATCTGTTGACGTCTCTTGTATATTTACTGATACCGAACATGTACTGACCGATCGAATCGGTAGTCGCCATGCCTTTGCCTAAAACCTTGACGATGTATTTGCTTTCATCGTACTTTTCAAGTTCATCCTCGGTCATGCTTACGACTTCCGCGCCGAATCTCGCGTTTTCATCGTCAGACTCTACGATGTAGCCGTTGCGTTTATACTGCTCCATATAGATTATATGGTCTGTGTACTGGTATGCGGAAAGGAGGTTTTTGGGAACTGCCTTGAAACCGGTGACTGCCGTGTTAGCCACGTACGTACCGAATATGGATTCTTCTCCGAACAGCGATACGATGCCGGGGGCCTCGGGCGCGTTCTTTAACGGGATCACGTCTTTTTCGTTATCTTTGATCTGCTGCAGATAAGACGCGAATTTAGCGCTTGTGAGCGTTCTTATATCGTCTTCCGCGAAGCCGTATTTCTTCATCAGCGCACGGTCGAGTATGAGATACGTCGACTGGTCCGCCAAACGCTTGTTGGTCGGGATGGCGTACTGGACGTTTCCGACTTTACCGGCTAAAAGTATGGTTTCGTTTACGTACTGTTTTATTGCCTTTGAATTGAGCGTCAGCGATTCGTCCATGGAAACGAGGAACGATTCGTCGTCCGTCGCATACGGCTCTTCAGTAACGTATTTGTTGAGGTTTTCCGTGCCGCAGATAAGGAATATATCGAGCTGGGTATCGGTGGCGTCCGGATATTTCTCTACGCTGTCACCGAATATGTTCTGGGTGGTCTCGTATGTATAGTCCTCTTCGTCCGTCTCTTCTTCTTCACCCTCGGTCTTCCATACGATGAGCTTCTTTGTCGTGACTTCCGCCTTGTCCATTGATATGAGCTTGTCGATAGCCGCCTTTCTTCTGGACTCTTTCGCCATGGAGGCGTTCAGCGCTTCCTCGTCGGCTTTCTGCTTTTCTTCAAGCGCGATATCCGCGACAAGATTGTCTATAACGGTATCATACTCCGATTCCTTGTAGAAGCGGAGCTTTATCTGCGTTGAATAACGCTTTTTCGTTATCTGGTTTATGGCGTCTTCCACTTTCTGTATCGCTTCCGGAGTAGTCTTCTCATCCGTTATGCAGTACAGAGTTATAGTTAGTGCACGTCTCGTTTGTTCATCTTCAATGATCTCGGTGCTGTTGTTGCAGCTTGTGAGAACAGCTCCGCATATCATAACGAGCAACAGTAATAACGCCGCTATCTTCTTTTTCATTTGGCAACAAAACCTCCTAAAATGACGTACTCATATGAGCCTCATCATAATTATATTATATTTTACATTAATTAAGCGTCAATGTCAAGTATAAAAATATGAATTCATCGCTTAATTATTCGCACAACCTTCCCGGTATGCCCGATATGAGGTATTTTTTTATGCATTATAAACATAAATAAATAACATATTTTGTTAGGATGTATAATATATTCTGTCAAATGCATAAATGCTGTAGTTAAAAATTGTTTAAATTGCCGGTATTATTCAAGGAAGTCTTTTAAGCGCTTGGAACGGCTGGGATGACGTATTTTTCTAAGCGCTTTTGCTTCTATCTGTCTTATACGCTCACGCGTGATATTGAATTGTTTGCCCACTTCTTCAAGCGTTCTCGCCTGTCCGTCCTCAAGACCGAAGCGCAGGCGGAGAACCTGAGCTTCACGCGGAGTTAAGGTGTTTAGCACGTCGTTCAACTGCTCACGCAGAAGCGTCTGCGAGGCGGCGTCCGCCGGCGCGGGAGAATCGTTATCGGGTATGAAATCGCCCAGATGCGTGTCTTCCTCTTCGCCTATCGGCGTTTCAAGCGATACGGGATCCTGCGCTATTTTCATTATATCTCTTACTTTTTCCACGCTCATGTTCAGCTCCACGGCTATCTCTTCCGCGGTGGGTTCGCGTCCCTTGTCCTGAACGAGCTGACGCTGTATCTTTGAGACTTTATGGATGGTTTCGACCATGTGGACGGGTATCCTTATGGTCCTCGCCTGGTCGGCTATGGCGCGCGTTATCGCCTGTCTGATCCACCACGTTGCGTAGGTGGAAAATTTGTAGCCCTTTGTGTAATCGAACTTGTCCACGGCTTTCATAAGACCGAGGTTGCCCTCCTGGATAAGATCGAGGAAGAACATACCGCGGGAAACGTATCTTTTCGCGATACTTACGACAAGTCTTAAGTTGGCGTTGACGAGCTCCTTTTTGGCGTTGCTGTCGCCGTACGCCATACGCTCCGCAAGCTCAAGCTCGCGCTCCTGGTCAAGCAGGTTGTATTTGCCGATATCACGCAGATAAACTCTGACGGGGTCGTCTATGTTCAGACCTTCCTGCGTCAGCATTTTTTCCATTTCTTCCGCGGATTCGTACTTTTCTATTTCGCGCTCAAGACCTTCT